>CASQEL010000006.1 GCA_949427775.1 uncultured Desulfovibrionaceae bacterium | reverse complement strand
AGGGGAATCATTCCCCTGCCGAGGGGTTTGGGGGCGAGCAGCCCCCAAGAGCGCTGCCCTAGCGGCCTCCGCAAGCCGCGCGCGGGCGCGGCAAAGACGGCCGCGAAAGCGGCCCAGGGCGAACCGCGTCTCGTCGCGGGGGTACTTTCAAAGCGTACATGCTGTAAAAAACAGAAACGAGGTCTGACGTCCCTGTGAAACGGAAACCGCCCCGAATCGCTGCGAAGCGTTCCGGGGCGGTGCGCCCTGAGAGGAATCCACGTCGTGCTATGGCCGTCAGCGCTGTTTGCGCCGCCGCGCGGTCCGCTCCTGCATCAGAAAACGGCCGGTGACGGAGTCGGGATCGGCCACGATGGCCTCAGGCGTGCCCTGAGAGACGATCTGTCCGCCGTTTTCGCCGCCGCCGGGGCCAAGGTCCAGCACATGGTCGGCGGCCAGGATCACGTCGGTGTTGTGCTCGATGACGACCACGGTCGCGCCCCTGTCCACCAGCTTGTGCAGCACGCTGATCAGCTTGCCGACCTCGTGCATGTGCAGGCCCGTGGTGGGCTCGTCCAGAATGTACATGGTGCCCGGCAGAGAGCGTTTGCCCAACTCGCGGGATATCTTGATGCGTTGGGCCTCGCCGCCGGAAAGGGTGGTGGCGGGTTGCCCCAGGCGCAGGTAGTCCAGGCCCACGTCTTCCAGCACGGCCAGCCGCCGCTCCAGCACAGGATAGTTTTCAAAGAACTGCCGGGCCTGCCGGACGGGCAGATCCAGCACTTCCGCGATGTTCAGGCCCTTGTAGCGCACTTCCAGGGTTTCGTGGCTGTAGCGGCGGCCCTTGCAGACGTCGCAGGTCACGTAGACGTCGGGCAGAAAGTGCATTTCCACCCGGATCTGACCGTCGCCGCCGCAGGCCTCGCAGCGGCCGCCCCGCACGTTGAAGCTGAAACGCCCCGGCTTGTAGCCGCGCTTGCGGGCGTCGGGCGTCATGGCGAAGATATTGCGGATTTCGTCGAACACCTTGGTGTAGGTGGCGGGATTGGAACGCGGGGTGCGGCCGATGGGCGTCTGATCGATGGATACGATACGCTCGATGGCTTCATGCCCGGTCATCCCGGCGATGGCGCCGGGCTGATCCACGCGCAACCCCTTGGCCAGGGCCAGATGCTTGTACAATGTGTCCACCACCAGAGAACTCTTGCCCGAGCCCGAAACGCCGGTGACGCAGGTAAGAACGCCCAGGGGAATGCGGCACTCGATGTTGCGCAGGTTATTGGTGGTGACGCCCTGGAGCACCAACTCGCCTTTGGCCTCGCGGCGCTCGTCGGGCAGGGGGATGGACTCGTCGCCGCGCAGATAGCGGGCGGTAAGGGTTTGGGCCGATCCCAGCAGTTCCCGCACCGATCCCTGGAACATGAGATCCCCGCCCTGGGAACCGGAGCCGGGCCCCAGTTCGATGACCGTGTCGGCCTCGCAGATGGTGGCCTCGTCGTGCTCCACCACCAGCACGGTGTTGCCGCGCCGCTGGAGACTGCGCAGCGTGGCGATGAGCCGTTCGTTGTCGCGGGGGTGCAGGCCGATGGAGGGTTCGTCCAGCACGTAGGTCACGCCCACCAGGCCGGAACCGAGCTGCGAGGCCAGGCGGATTCTCTGGGCTTCGCCGCCGGAAAGGGTGGCCATGGCCCGCGCCAGGGAGATGTATTCCAGCCCCACGTTGCGCATGAAGGACAGGCGGTGATTGAGTTCCTTGAGCAGCGGTTCGGCAATCAGGGCGTGGCGGCCGCTGAAGTTGCGCTCGGAGAGCCATTGCAGGGCGCGCTCCACCGACAGGGAGCAGAACTGGTGAATGTTCAGATCGTCCACGCGCACGGCCAGAGCTTCCGGGCGCAGGCGCGCGCCGCGACAGTCCGGGCAGTCCGTGGACTGGCGGAAACGGGAGAGCATTTCCCGCCAGGCGTCGCCGTACTGCATGCCCTTTTCCAGCAGGGGAATGACGCCGGGCCAGCGGGTTTCGCTGACCTGGACTTCCGTCCGGGTCTTCCGGGCGTCGACGAATTCCCGGCTGTTGTAGTCGCCCGTGGCGCTGAGCGCCACGTTGCCGCCCATCCAGTTGCGGCGCAGTCCCTGCGATCCGGAGGCGGGCTTGCCGTCCGCGTCTTCTCCGTAAAAGAGGGCCGCCAGCGCGTGCCCGGAAAATTCGGCCAGGGGCGTGGACAGGGTGAATTTCCAGCGTGTTCCCAGCGCCTTGAGGGCGTCGGCGTAGCGGGCGAACATCTTGGGCGTGGCCCAGGGCAACAGCGCGCCGGTGTTCAGGGACAATCCCCTGTTGGGCGCGATGAGCAGGGGTTCGAAATAGTCCACGCTGCCCAGACCCACGCAGCGCGGGCACGCGCCCTGCGGGCTGTTGAAGGAAAAAAGCTGCGGACTGGGCGAGGGCAGGCTGATGCGGCAGGTGGGGCATACGGATTCGGTGGAGTGGACGATATCCCCTTCGCCGTCCGGAAGGTTGACGATCAGGCGTCCCTCGCCGTAGCGCAGGGCCAGCTCCACGGAGTCGGCCAGCCGTCCCCGGATGCCTTCCCTGTTCACCAGACGGTCCACCACCAGATCGATGCTGTGCTTTTTGTTCTTGTCCAGCGGCGGCAGTTCGTCCAGCGTGGTCATCTGCCCGTTCACACGCACGCGGACAAACCCTTCAGCCTTGAGCTTTTTGAATTTGTCCTGGTGCGTGCCTTTCTGGCGCTCTACCAGGGGGGCCAGCACGATGAATTTCGCGCCCCGGGGCAATGCCATGATGTCCGCGATGATCTCGTCGGCCGCGCGGGCCTCGATGGGATTGCCGCAGATGGGGCAGTACATGCGCCCCAGCCGGGCGTAAAACACGCGCAGGAAGTCGTAGACCTCCGTCACCGTGCCCACGGTGGACCGGGGATTGCGGGCCGTGGACTGCTGTTCCAGCGAGATGGCCGGAGACAACCCTTCGATCTTGTCCACGGCGGGCTTGTCCATTTGAGGCAGAAACTGCCGGGCATAGGCCGAGAGCGATTCCACATAACGCCGCTGGCCTTCGGCGTACACGATGTCGAAAGCCAGGGTGGATTTGCCAGAGCCTGAAGGGCCGCAGACGACCACCAGCTCGTCGCGGGGGATATCGAGGTTGAGGTTTTTGAGGTTGTGCTGCCGCGCGCCTTCGATGTGGATGCAGGAAGTATTCATAATGCCACCTGATAAGTACGGACGCCGGAATGGCAACCACCACCGGGGCGGAAGCGGCGTTTTTCCGGAATATGTCGTCCATGTCCGCTGTTGCCGCCGTAACGGCCGCCGTGTCTCGGCAATTTCCGTATGTCCGGGAGTCTGTCCGGAGCGGGACCGCTTTGAAACTGCGCGCGCTTTCACAGCGAACGCCGCGCGCCGGTTGCGGAAAAACCGCTTTTCCGCTGCGCCTGCGCCGCGGTCGATGTCCGCCGCCATCAGCGCAGTCCGTTCCCACTGTGGAAGCGTTTGGGAGACGGATGCGCCGGGACGCCCCTGCGCATTGCCGCGCATGAGCATTCCAGCCGCTTTTTTCGCCGGGGCGGAGACTGCGTTGACGACACCATGCCCGTCTCGACATCAATAGTAAAGTGGCGTAACAGGAAAAGAAAAATCAGGGCGGACCAGAGTGATCCGGCATGCGGCGGAAAGAAGGGCCGATACCAAGGGCGTGATTTTTTGTGAACAATTTAAGTATATTCCAAAAGATCGTTATTGGATTCGGCACGACGCTGTTTCTATGCTATCTTATTGGTGTCATTGCCATAAACAGCACGCGGCATATCTACGACACCATTCTGAAAGTTTCCGTTGCGCCTGTGGAACTCGCGTCCACGGCGCAAAGTCAGATTGATCAACTCTTCGATGCATTATCTCCCGACGCCGTATCTTCAGCCGCCGTAGTACGCGTTGTCGTTGTACAGGTGGAGGAATTGCGGCGGACCTTGTCAAGAATCGCAGCCCACAGCGCCGCTGAGGAGGCGTCGCGGCATCGGGACGATGCCGCGAAGTCCTTGACCGGGGCGGCACGCCTCGACGAGATATTGCGCGCTTTGGCCGCGCAGTGCCGGAAGGCGGAGAGCGCCGCCGCTCTTTTGCTGTCTGAAATACCGCGCCAAAACGCGCTGTTGATACGTCTGCTGCCGGCGGAAAAACCGAAGAACGCGCATTTCGCGGATGTGGCGAATACTCTGGAAACGCTGCACGCGGCGCTGCTGGACGTTGTTCTCGGGCGCGGCATTACGGAGCAGACCGCTGTGGGGGCGCTTTTCGCACGGGCGGCCGCGGCCATGCGCCCGGTGGAGCAGAGTGCCGCCCTGCGCCGGAGTCTGGAAGCATTGGAGTCGCATTTCGACGACTGGCGCGAAGCGCGCCGTCAGAGCGCGGGGCTGATCATCCAAAGCGTCGCGGCCGTCGCGGCGCTCCGGCAGGATATCGCCCGGCTTGCCGCCGTCCGGAACGACATCCGGCGCGATACCCTGGCGCGGCACAAGGCGTTTGTCGACAGCTCCGTGGCATACATGACGAATTTCATTCTGCTGGCCCTGGCGATGGGGAGCCTGTTCGCCGTGACGCTCACGCGGACGATCCGCACCTCCATCGCGCTCTGTCTGCGGTTTGCCACGCGCATCAGCAGGGGGCATCTGAACGCGCGCCTGACCATTATCCAAAAAGACGAAATGGGGTATCTGGCCCACGCGCTCAAACATATGGTGGACCGCCTCAAGACCTCCATTCGCAGCGCGGAAGAAGCCAATCGCGCCAAGAGCGATTTTCTGGCGCGCATGAGCCACGAAATACGCACCCCCATCAATGCCGTCATGGGCATGAGCCATCTGTGCCTGCGCACGCCTGTCAGCGATGTCCAGCGCCATTATCTTTCAACCATTCATACGGCGGCGGGCAATCTGCTGCACATCGTCAACGACATCCTGGATTTTTCCAGGATAGAGGCCAACAAGCTGACTGTGGAGAATACGGTATTCTCTCCGGATCGCGTTCTGACCAATCTGGAAAACATCTTCCGGTTCCGGGCGGTGGAGAAAGGCATTGATTTTGTTCTGGAGCGTGACCCGGCCCTGCCGCCGTACGTGCATGGAGATCCGTTGCGTCTGCAGCAGGTGCTGACCAATCTGCTCGGCAACGCCGTCAAGTTCACCGCCGAGGGCCGGGTGAAACTGGACGTGCGCCGCGTGGAGCCCGAGGCCGGAGGGGACGCCGCACGGATGGCCTTCAGCGTCAGCGACACGGGCATGGGCATCACCAAAGAACATCTGGACGATATTTTTCAGCCCTTTACCCAGGCTGAAGGCAGCATATCCCGGATCTTCGGCGGCACCGGCCTCGGCCTGACCATCAGCAGGCATCTGGCGGAACTCATGGGCGGGGAACTGAGCGTCCGGAGCACGCCGGGGCAGGGCAGCACCTTTTGCTGCATGCTGCCCCTGAAGCCCGCCGACGCTCCTCCGGAAGACGGCATGACCGGGGGGCCGGTCCATTTCCCCGAGGCAAAGGTGCTCCTGGTGGAAGACAACGACATCAACCGGGAAATCGCCCTGGCGATGCTGGGAGAGTGCGGCGTGCGCGCCGATGTGGCCCGCAACGGCAGGGAAGCCCTGGATGCCGTGCGGAAAAACGCGTATCATCTGGTATTCATGGATATCCAGATGCCGATTATGGACGGCCTGGAAGCCACACGGCGCATCCGCGCCGCCGGTTTCCTCCCGGATGTTCTGCCCGTCGTGGCCATGACCGCCCATGCCCTGCACGGCGACAGGGAAATCAGCCTTGCGGCGGGCATGAACGATCATATTACCAAACCCCTGCGGATTGAAGAGGTCGTCATCGCTCTGCGGGCGTGGCTGCCGCCCCGGACAGCGGCAACGGATGGAGGCGCATAATGCGGATCACGGCCCCTCTGGAACGTTTTTTCAGAATTTCGGAACGAGGTTCCACCATACGTCGCGAATGCCTGGCGGGTCTGACCACGTTCATGACCATGAGCTATATCGTCTTCGCCAATACGGCGATCATGTCCTCGACAGGCATGCCCGCGCCCGCGATCATGTCGGCCACCATCTACGCCGCCGCGCTGGGCAGTCTGCTTATGGGGGTGCTGGTCAACGTCCCTGTGGCCATGGCGCCGGGTATGGGAATAAATGCGTATTTTTCTTTCTTTTTGTGCGCGGAAATAGGGCTGTCCTGGCAGGACGCCCTGGGATTGACCTTTGTTTCGGGTCTGCTGTTTTTTCTCCTTATGATTTCCGGGTTCGGACAACGGCTGGTGCAGGGCATGCCGACGTTTCTGCGACATGCCGTTGCGGTGGGGGTAGGGTTTTTCATCGCCACGGTCGGCATGAAAAGCGCCGGACTTGTGGTGGCGCATCCGACGACGTTCGTCGCGCCCGGCAACGTAAGCGAGCCGGGCACCGTGCTGTGCCTGCTGGGGCTGATCCTGGTGTCGGTGCTTCTGGTGCTCAGGGTTCACGGGGCCATGCTCTACGGCATGGCGCTGATCACGCTCCTGGCCATGAGTCTCGGCATAACTCCGCTGCCGCACGCCTGGACCGACGTGATCTGCATCCATCCGCCGGGGCTGGGCGAGACGTTCGGCCAGATGCGTTTCGACCGTATTTGGAAGTTGAGTATCATTCCTCCGCTGGTGAGTTTTTCTCTGACCTGTTTTTTCAACAACGTGGGCACGCTTATCGGCCTGAGCGGCTGTTACGGTCGTCCCTGGAACGCGGCGGAAGATCGGCTCCTCGCCCGGCAGCTTACCCTGAGCGCCGCGGGCATACCCATCGCCGCCGTCATGGGCACCGCGGGCGTCACCCCCTATATTGAAAATGCCGCCGGGATCAGCGAGGGAGGGCGTACCGGTTTTGCCGCCGTTGTGACGGCCTGCCTGTTCCTGCTGACCCTGTTTTTCCATCCGCTCTTGAGCCTGGTGCCGTCCCTCGCCACGGCTCCCGGCGTCATTCTGGTCGGCATCTTCATGATGCAGGAGGCGAAACACATCAACTTCAGCGAATTTTCCGAAGCGTTGCCGGCGTGCGTCACCATTACCTTCATGGCGATTTCTTTCAGTATTTTTACCGGATTGAGCCTGGGGTATCTGACGTATATCACCGTCAAAATCGTCACCGGGAAGCTGGAGGAAATAACCCTGCCCCATCTGATCCTGGCTGTGCTCATTCTGATGGGCATGGCTCTGGGGTAGCGGCCCGGAACCCGCGCAGCCTCGCATGCGGAAGGCGGGCGCTATTTGAGAAGCGCGGACGCCAGAATGACGACCACCACCAGGGCGGGAATCATGTTGGCCAGCCTGATGGCGCGCAGTTCCAGCATGTTGATGCCGATGCCGAGAATGATGACGCCCCCCGTGGCCGTCAGTTCCGTCATGACCGGGGGCGTCATCACCGTGCTGAGCGCTCCGGCGAAGAGCACCAGCAGTCCCTGGTACACGAAGACGGCCGCGCCGGAAAACAGCACGCCCGCGCCCAGGGCGGAGGCCATGGCCATGGCCGCGCAGCCGTCGATGATCGCTTTGGCGTAGATGATGTCCCGGCTGCCGCGCAGGCCCTCTTCAAATGATCCCAGAATGCCCATGGCGCCGATGCAGAAAATGACTGAAGCGTTGAGCAGCCCTTCAGTAAACCGGGGGTTGGAGGAGCGCAGCCGCGTTTTGAGCAGATCGCCCAGGCAGGCCAGCCTGTCTTCCAGACGCAGCAATTCGCCCGCGACCGAGCCGATAACCACGCCGGCGATCATGATCGCCGGATGGGTTGTGCCCAGCGCGGCCTGGATGCCCAGAATCATCACGCAGAGTCCCAGTCCCTGAAAAAGAATCAGGCGTATCCGCTCGGGCAGACGCGCGCCCAGCAGCAGCCCCGCCAGTCCGCCCGCCGCGATGGCCAGTCCGTTGATGAGCGAGCCCAGAGGGAAAACCATGCGCTTCTTCTTGTTACGGGTGGTTCCGGCGACCGTTTCGCGCCGAAGGGAAGAAAGAAAGAGGCATAATAGCGCATGGACAAGACGGCGGGAACCTTTTATGCTGTAAAAAATTTTATACGCAACGTTCCGGGAGGACGATGATGCTATTCCGCTGTTCTTTTCTGATGGTCATAGCGACTCTGGCGACGTTGGTCTGCGTGCCCGCCCGCGCCGACGACCCCTCGGCGCGCGAGTTTTTCCGGCGTCTGCCCCCGACGATATTTGAAAATACGCCTGAAGGCCTGTCGGACGGCGAGAAGGACGAATTGCTGGAGAACGGAAAAACCGGCTTCTGGGAAATCACGCATGAAACGGCTGACGCCCTGGATATGGTGGCCCTGCCGTTCCGGGAAAGCGTTGTGTCCGTGCGGCTGTTCCATCGGGGACCGGGCGACTCGCTGGCCGCCGTGGGTACCAGGGGCAACCCTGTATGCACCATTGAATTGTGGCGGGAGGATCGCAACGATCGCATCGTGCCCGTGCCCACGCCGTCGGAACCGCCCGTGCGCGACTTTTTCGCGGCGGGCAACACGCCGCCCAAGGATGTGGAGCCTTCGGTGCTGATCTGTCTGGGAGAGCAGGGCCTGGAGGCCCGGATTGTGTTCTGGAACGCTTCCGGCATGGCCCATGTGCCCGTGGACAACGACGTGCGCTATGAATGGACGCAGGGGACGTTTGAAAAGCGCGTCACCCCCAGGGCGAAAGAGTAGGCGGGCTCACTTTTGCAGCCATTTTTCCAGGCGTTCCGCGTATTCCTCCGGCGAGTAGGCGGGGCGGTCGTACATGCCCGCCGCTTCCCGCTGCCGGGCGGCCTCGGCCAGAATGACGGCCGCGGCCACGGAAACGTTGAAACTCTGAATCATTCCCCGCATGGGAATGTACAGCTCTCCGTCCACCGCATCGGCCAGTTCCGGATCCACGCCGCTGTGCTCGTTGCCCATGATCACCGCCGTGGGCCGTGTGAAGTCCCACTCCCGCAGGGGGCGGGCCGTCGGTGTGCAACTGGTGGCCAGAATCTGACGATCCCCGGCGCGCAGCGCGGCCAGCAGACTTTCCCGATCCTTGTGCCGCACGCTGTCCACCCATTTGCGGGCCGAGGCCGATGTCTTGCGCCCCAGAACCGGAAAGGCGGTGTGCGTGTAGTAGAGGTGCACTTCCGGTACGCCGAAGGCGTCGCAGCTGCGGTAAATGGCTGAGACGTTGTGGGGATCGTGAATATTGGCCAGCACCAGCGTCAGACCCTTCTGGCGCTGGGCAAGGACGTGTTCCATTCTGGCGCGGCGTTCCGGGGTGGGATTTTTGGGCATGGGATCCTCTCCTTTTGAACATGCGGGGGCGCATGAGCTTTCGCAAAAAAAAGGCCGTTGCGCAACCCGCTTCGCGATAGCATAGTATCTCAATATATTAGATTATAGCGGATTGGGGCGGCCGCGCCGCGCAAACGCATCCTGCCGGGGAAGACGCCTTGCCAAGACGGCGCGGGATCGGTAACAGAGTACACACTACGTATTCCCATAAGTTTCATGCCCGTATTTCCGGCGAAGCTGCCTGCCCCAGGGGGGAAGGGCGCATGCCGGACAGCTTCGGAGGATTCCAGATGCCCAAAGTATTGTCGTTTGCCTGCGCGCTCCTTTGCGCCCTGTCGGCGCCCTGCGCGGCGTTGGCCGCGGCCGGACACCCCACGCTTCCCGGCGCGGAATTGTCGGCCGTATGGGTCGTTCCCTTTGCCTGCATGCTGCTGTCCATCGCTATCATGCCGTTGTTGCTGCCCTCGCTGTGGCATCACCATTTCGGAAAGATCGCCATATTTTGGGCTCTGGCATTTTTGGTTCCCTGCATGATCGTGTACGGTTTTTCCGTAACCCTGTACGAACTGCTGCACACCATCCTGCTGGAGTACATTCCGTTTCTCATTCTGCTCTTTTCGCTGTTCACGGTGGCCGGTGGGGTGCGCCTCAAGGGGACGCTGGTGGGGACGCCCGCGGTTAACGCGGCCATTTTGGCCGTGGGTACCGTGCTGGCCAGCTGGATGGGTACCACGGGCGCGGCCATGCTGCTGATCCGTCCGCTGCTGCGGGCCAACGCCCACCGCAAATACCGGGTGCATTCCGTGATCTTCTTCATCTTTCTGGTGGCCAATATCGGCGGCTCCCTGACGCCCCTGGGCGACCCGCCGCTCTTTTTGGGCTTCCTCAAGGGCGTGAGCTTTTTCTGGACTACGACCCACATGTTTCTGAAAACCGCGCTGCTGTCGCTGGTGCTGCTGGGCATATTCTTCCTGCTTGACACCATGCTGTATCGCAAGGAAGGCTGCCCAGTGCCGCCCCAACCCGAAGGTCCGCAGGAAAAGCTGGGCCTGGACGGCAAGATCAACCTGCTCCTGCTGGCGGGCATCGTGGGTGCCGTGCTCATGTCCGGTCTGGTGCAGATGGGAGAACTGGTCAACATCTACGGCGTGGGCGTGGAAGGCCAGAATATGCTGCGCGATGTGCTGTTGCTGGCCATCGCCTGGCTGTCGTTGCGCCTGACCACGCAGGAATGCCGTGAGCTCAACGGCTTCTCCTGGGCGCCCATTGAGGAAGTCGCCAAGTTGTTCGCCGGTATTTTCGTCAGCATGATTCCCGCCATCCAGATTCTGCGGGCGGGCACGGAAGGCGCGTTGGCGCCGCTGATCCGCCTGGTTTCGCATGAGGGCGAACCCGTCAACTACATGTATTTCTGGTTGACCGGCATGCTTTCCAGTTTCCTGGACAATGCTCCCACCTATCTGGTGTTCTTCAACACCGCCGGGGGGGACCCCGCCCATCTGATGAGCCACGCCTCCACGCTGGTGGCCATTTCCGCCGGCGCCGTGTTCATGGGAGCCAATACGTATATCGGCAACGCGCCCAACTTCATGGTCCGTTCCATCGCCGAAGAGCAGGGCGTGCCCATGCCGAGCTTCTTCGGGTACATGGCGTGGTCGTTCGGGATTCTGGTGCCGCTGTTTGCGGTGATGACGTTCCTGTTCTTCGTGTAAAACGGGAGACTCCTGTTCCCAAAAAAGCCGGGGCATTGCAATGCCCCGGTTTTTTTGGGGAGAGCATGGAATCTCGTTTTTTTCCGCGCCGTGCCGCCCCGGCATGCGTGCCTTCCCGCGTCTGTCCGGCGGACGTGCCCTGATCTTCGACTGTCGCCGTAATTTTTATTGTGAAAAACTTGACAATCAAGGGAAGGGAGCGGTATTTAAAAATGTCGACATTACACATTTTATCCAACATGTTCTTCATCCACAACATACGAGTCTTTTCAGGAGGATTCCTCAATGAATCTGGCCAAATTTCCCCGTCGCGGCTATCTGAACGGTCCTACGCCTCTGGAAGCGGCTCCCAACTTTTCCAAAGCGCTGGGCGGCAAGGTCAATATCTACATCAAGCGTGACGACCTGCTGCCCGGAGCCGCCGGCGGCAACAAGACCCGCAAGCTGGACTTCAGCATCGCCGAGGCGTTGGAGCAGGGCGCGGATACCATCATCACCTGCGGGGCCGTGCAGTCCAACCACTGCCGCCTGACCCTCTCCTGGGCCGTGAAGGAAGGACTGGATTGCCATCTGGTTCTGGAAGAACGCGTCAAGGGCAGTTACAATCCCCATGCTTCCGGCAACAACTTCCTGTTCCATCTTATGGGCGTCAAGAGCGTGCGCGTGGTTCCCGGCGGCTCCAATATGATGGAAGAAATGGAAAAGACCGCGGCGGAACTGCGCGCCGGGGGCAAGAAGCCCTATATCGTTCCCGGCGGCGCCTCCAACCCTGTGGGCGCCACCGGTTACGTCAACTGCGCGGAAGAAGTGCTGCGTCAGTTGTTCGACATGCATCTGAAGATCGACGCCATGGTGGTGCCCAGCGGCAGTGCGGGCACGCATGCGGGCACGGTCGTGGGCATGGTGGGCAACAACGCGGGCATTCCCGTGCTGGGCATGAACGTCAGCCGCACCAAGCCCGTGCAGGAAGAACTGGTCTACAAACTGGCCTGCGCGACGGCCGAGCGCGTGGGCGCGCCCGCCATTCCCCGCAACGCGGTGGAGTGCTTCGACGCCTATGTGGGACCCGGCTACTCGTTGCCCACGGATGCCATGGTCGAGGCCGTCACGCTGCTGGCCCGTACCGAAGCCATTCTTCTGGACCCCGTGTACTCCGGCAAAGCCGCGGCCGGTCTGGTGGATCTGGTGCGCAAGGGACACTTCCCCGAAGGGTCCAACGTGCTGTTCCTGCATACCGGCGGTTCTCCGGCCCTGTATGCCTACCTTGATTCCTTCAAGGACAAATAAACGACGACTGACTGACGGGGCCGCATCCTTTCCGGGTGCGGCCCCGCCTGCAAAACGCTGACGGAGGAGCGATTCATGGCAAAATCCAAAATGAGCCTTCCTGTGCAAATGGGCATAGGCATGGTGGCAGGGGTGTTGATCGGTCTGCTGGCCCAGAATACGTCGCTGGGACCGGCGCTCTTCAAACCCTTGGGAGATATTTTCATCCGGCTGATCCGCATGGTGGTCGTACCCCTGGTGTTCGCCACTCTGGTGGCCGGTTCCGCCGGAATCAGAGATACCGGCAAACTGGGGCGCGTGGCGACCAAGACGCTGCTGTTTTACCTGATCACCACCGCGCTGGCGGTGACCATCGGATTGATTCTGGCCAATGTGGCGCAGCCGGGACATGGCCTGAACATCAGCACGGAAGGCCTTGCGGCCAAGAATGTGACGCAGCCCGCGCTGAAAGACACGCTGATGAATCTTGTTCCGCTGAACCCGGTGGAGGCGATGGCCAAGGGCAATATGCTCCAGATCATCATCTTCGCCATCATCTTCGGGTTCGGGGTCAGCGCGTTGGGCGAGGCGGGACGCCCCGTGCACCAGTTCTTCGAAGCCTGCGGCGACACGATGATCAAGGTGACCGGCTTCGTGATGCTCTACGCGCCCATCGGCGTGTTCGGCCTGATGGCCTATACGGTGACCCAGCACGGCCTGTCCGTACTGTTGCCGCTGGCCAAGGTCATCGGCGTCATGTACTTGTCCTGTGTGCTTTTGATCGGGCTGGTCTATGTGCCCATACTTAAAGGCATCGTCAAGATTCCGGTTTCCCGGTTTTTCAGGGGAATTCTCGAACCGCTGATGGTGGCTTTCACCACCTGCTCCAGCGCGGCGGCCCTGCCCTCCAACATGCGCTGCACCGAGCGTCTGGGCGCGTCCAAGACCGTGGCCAGCTTCGGCATCCCCCTGGGCAACACCATCAACATGAACGGCACGGCCCTGTACATGGGCGTGACCACCATCTTCGTGGCCGAAGTCTACGGCATCCCCTTGTCCCTGGAGACGCAGCTGACGGCCGTGATCATGTCGGTGCTGGCGGCTGTGGGTTCCATGGGCGTGCCCGGCGCGGGTCTGATCATGATCAGCATCGTCTTTGTGCAGATCGGCCTGCCGCTGGAAGGCGTGGCTCTGGTGGCGGGCATCGACCGTATCCTGGACATGGCCCGCACGCCCATGAACGTGCTCGGCGACAGCCTGGGCGCTCTGGCGGTTTCCCGCTTGGAGGGCGACTTCAGCGACACGAGCACCGAGAACGACAGCACTATGCCGAAAACCACGGCGTAGCAAAGATGCGTCGGCCGTTTTCAGCGTAAACCGCGACGGTTTCGGTACAGATCCGGAAAGCGTCGCCGATAATTCGGGCGGGGGATACAGAGGTTTCCCCCGCCTCTTTTTGTTTTTGGACAGAGGTATCCGTGCGGAAAAAGGCTTTCGCCTTGACTCGCAAGCGGAGGCATATACAATTTATGCTGCAAAAAGCAGCGGCCAGCGCCTTGGATCGCGGATCTTTTCCCGCGAAATGACGGCAGCGAGATTGAATGAAACCGGAGAGTTTCATTCGAGAAATGCTCTAGTACACAGAAACATCTAAAGTTTCTGTGTACTAGCCGCCATGCGAGAGCATGGCGCGGCGGCATAGTCGCCGTGAATGAGCCGAAAACCGCGTTTTTCGGCGAATGATCTTGATGCAAAATACGAAGTATTTTGCGTTATGCGGTACTAGACAAAGGCGTACCCGGCTTCCAGAGCCTTGACGTTGGCGGGGATGAGTCTGGCGTAGTGCTGAGAGATCACGCGATGCATGGCGTCCCGCACGGCCTCCGGCGGCAACGCGCCCGTCGCCTTGAGCCAGGCCCCCAGCGCCACCATGTTGGCCATTTTGACCGATCCCAGCCTGTGGGCCATGTCGTTGACCGGAATGTACACGGTGCGCCGTTGCGGCTCCAGAGCGCTTTTTTCCACCAGGGAACTGTTGACGATCTGCACGCCGCCTTCGGCCAGACGGGGCTGGAACTTCTCCAGCGACGGCTGGTTGAGGATGATGGTGGACAGGGGACGCCGCACCAGCGGAGAACCGATGGCGTGTTCGTCCATGACCACGGTGCAGTTGGCCGTGCCGCCGCGCATTTCCGCCCCGTACACGGGGATGAAGGTGACGTCGAGCCCGTGCTCCATGCCCGCCTGGGCCAGCAGATTGCCGATGAGCATGACGCCCTGCCCGCCGAAACCGGCAATGATGACGTCCTGATACCTACTCATGGTCGGCCTCCTTCGCCGCGCCGTCCGGGCGTCCCCCGGTGGCGTCCTTGTAAACGCCCAGCGGGAAGACGGGAATCATGTCCTTGCCGATGCGTTCGTTGGCCGCGACGGGGTCCATATGCCAGTTGGTGGGACATCCGCTCAACAGTTCCACAAAGCTGTAGCCCAATCCGGCGCGCTGGACTTCAAAGGCCTTGCGGATGGCTTTCTTGGCGGCGCGTATGTTCCTGACCGTGTTCAGGGCGCAACGCTCGGCGTAGATCACGCCGTCAAGCTGCGCCATGAGTTCGCTCATGCGCAGGGGCGCGCCCTCGGTGGCCATGTTGCGGCCCTTGGGAGTGGTGGTGGTCTTTTGGCCCAGCAACGTGGTGGGAGCCATCTGGCCGCCGGTCATGCCGTACACGGTGTTGTTCACGAAAATGACGGTGATGCGCTCGCCGCGGTTGGCCGCGTGCAGGGCTTCCGCCAGGCCGATGGACCCCATGTCGCCGTCGCCCTGGTAGGCGTAGACGATGCGGTCCGGCCGGGCGCGCTTGACGCCCGTGGCCACGGCCGAGGCCCGGCCGTGCGGGGCTTCCACGCTGTCCACCAGCATATAATCGTAAGTGAACGTGGCGCAGCCCACGGAAGCCACCAGAATGGTCTGCGGGGCCACGCCCATTTCGTGAAGCACTTCCGTCACCAGCCGGTGGGCGATGCCGTGATGGCAGCCGGGGCAATAGTGGGTGATCCGATCGGCCTGCACGGGGTTGGCGTCGAACACCAGCTCCTCGTCGGGCCGGGGGGCAAGCAGATCTTCGGTCATGGTCATATCTCCCTCAGGGCATCGCGGATGGGATCAAGGAGGGCGTCGGCCCCGATGAACAGCCCCGGCATGACGCCGTGCCAGGCGGCGTCGGCAATGCCGCGCACGGCCAGGCGCACATCCTCAATCATCTGGCCGAGGTTCTGCTCGATGACCAGAAAACGCTTGCCCTGTTTCGCCAACTGTTGCAGCGCGGCCTCAGGGAAGGGGAAGAGCGTCACCGGGCGCAGCAGACCCACCTTGCAGCCCTCGGCGCGCAACAGGCGCACGGCGCTTCCGGCGATGCGGCCTATGGAGCCGAAGGCCACCACCACCAGATCGGCGTCGTCCACGTCCGTGCACGCGACCGAGGTTTCCGCCTTCATGGCTTCGTATTTTTCCTGGAGCAGACGGTTGCGCGCGGCCAGCGCGCCTTCGGCCAGATAGACGGATTTGAGCAGTCGGGGCGTCGCGTCGGGGCCGCGTCTGCCGTAGCCCTCCAGCCGCCAGTCGGCGGCCCGTTCCTCCAGACCCGCCGCGCCGGGGGCGTCGGCCGGGGGACGGCGCAGCACGGGCTCCTTGATCTGCCCCACAATGGCGTCGCCCAGCACCATGACCGGATTGCGGTATTTGAAGGCCAGCTCGAAGGCCCGGAACATCATGTCGTAACATTCCTGCGCCGTGGCCGGGGCCAGCACCAGCGAACGGTGGTCGCCGTGCCCGCCGCCCTTGACGGCCTGGAAATAGTCGCCCTGGGAGGGGCCGATATCCCCGAGGCCGGGGCCGCCGCGGCTCATGTTGACGATCACGCCGGGAATATGGCTGCCGCTCATGTAGGAGAGGCCCTCCTGCATGAGCGAGATGCCGCAGCTCGACGAGGAGGTCATGGCCGGGATGCCGCAGGAGCCCGCGCCGAGGACCATGTTGATCGAGGCCACTTCGCTTTCGGCCTGCACGAAGCTGCCGCCCGCTTCGGGCAGCAGGGCGGACAGGACTTCGGGGATTTCGTTCTGCGGGGTGATGGGGTAGCCGAAATAGCAACGGCATCCGGCGTCCAGCGCGCCGAACGCGATGGCTTCATTGCCCTTGATCAGACAGTCGCTCATGCATCGCCTCCCCGGCCGTCGCGGGCCTTGCGGGTCCGGAAGACCCGGATGACCACGTCGGGGCAGATGACGGCGCAGGCGGCGCAGCCGGTGCATTCGGCGGCATTGTCGCCCGCTTCGACCACCTGATACCCCTGGTGGTTGAACCGCTCGGATTTTCGAAGAATATTCCTGGGGCACACGGTAGTGCACAACAGGCACCCCTTGCACCGCTCCTCCAGAAGCACGATTCGTGACATGGCAGGATCTCCTTGGCGATCGTCTCAGCGCAACAGCATGGCGTCGCCGTACGAAAAGAAACGGTATCCACGATGCACGGCTTCCGCATAGGCGTCAAGTACACGTTTTCGACCGGCCAGGGCCGAAACCATCATCAACAGGGTGGATTCCGGCAGGTGGAAATTGGTGATCATGCCGTCGATGACCTTGAAGCGGCGTGAAGGATAGATGAAAATATCCGTCCAGCCGGTAAAGGGCTGCACCCGGCCGCAGAGGTCGGCCACGCCCTCCAGGGCGCGCGCCGAGGTGGTGCCCACGGCGATGATCGGGCGATGCTCGGCCCTG
The DNA here is from genome assembly GCA_949427775.1 of uncultured Desulfovibrionaceae bacterium. Classification (GTDB taxonomy): domain Bacteria; phylum Desulfobacterota; class Desulfovibrionia; order Desulfovibrionales; family Desulfovibrionaceae; genus CASQEL01. The sequence goes on along the minus strand of CASQEL010000006.1, from coordinate 4,641 downwards.
GCTCTGGCCGTGGCTTCCGCTGTCTCTTCCGGTATTTCCACGTATTCCCGGTGCATGTGGTGGCGGCGGATGTCCTCGCTGCGTACAGGGCTGAAGGTGCCGTAGCCCACGTAGAGTGTGACTTCCGCCCACTGCACGTTCTGTTCGGCCAGGGAACGGCGCAGTTCTTCGGTAAAATGCAGTCCGGCCGTGGGAGCGGCCACGGAGCCGGTTTTTTCCGGCCTGGCGTAGATGGTCTGATACCGGCTCTGGTCTTCCTCGTCGTCGGACCGTTTGATGTAGGGCGGCAGGGGAATGTGCCCCGTGGCGGCGAAGGCCTCGCCGAGGTCGCCCCGCCAGGTCAGCCGGACCCGACGCTGTCCGAACGGGCCGGATTCCAGCACGGTGACATGAATGTCGGCCCCGAAGGTGAAGACGTCGCCATCGTTGATGCGTCCGCCCGCCCGGACCAGCCCCCGGGCTTCGGCCTCGTGCCGGTCGTCCCCGGGGCGGCGGGGATCGGACACGGGCCGGGCCTCGGCCGTCACCAGCGGCAGCGGGGTCAGCAGCAGAAATTCCACCTTGCCGCCGGAAGGCCGCGTGCCCAGCAGCCGGGCCTGCAACACGCGGGAATTGTTGGCCACGAGCAGCGCGCCTTGGGGAAGGTATTTTCCCAAATCGGCGAACTGCGTGTGCAGGGGCGGCGCGTCGCCACGGCGATCCAGGACGAGCAGGCGGGAGCGCCCGCGTTCCTCGGGAGGAAATTGGGCGATCTGCGTCGCGGGCAGATCGAACCGGTAGCTGGAAAGCTGAAAATCTTTGGTTTCGTCGTACATGAAAGCCCCGCGTTGTGGGGTTGTCAGTAATGCCGCATGTGGGCTAGAATCAACCAACATTGTTGCTGAAAGGGAGAATTATACCCATGCGTCGCACGCTTGTCATCCTTCTTGCCCTGGCCCTCGCCGCCCTGTCCGGGTGCGCCGTGCAGGATCTGAATCCGTTTTCCTCGCGCCCGCTGAATCCGGGAGAAGTGGTGTACAGCCAGTTCAGCGACATTCCCGTGCCCAGGGACATGACGACCGACCAGCGGCGCAGCTTCATCAGTTACAGCCAGGACGGCGTCAAAAACGGTCTGGAAACGCTGGAAGGCAGTTTCGACATGACTACCCTGACCAGGGCCATGATCAACAACATGATGCGCGACGGCTGGGCGCTGCGGGGCACGTCCTCCGGGGCGGGCCGCCACGTGCAGTTGTACGAGCGCGACAACCGTTACGCCATCCTGTATTTCTACAATCAGACGGTCAGCGTGGCCATGGAAGTCTGGGTGATGAACCGTCTGGCCGAGGGCGCTTATCAGCCTCCGGCGGCCCCGGCCGGTTCCGCGCCCGGCTACGCCCCTTCGTCCTCCTCCGCGCCCGGCGCGTCGTCGAGCGACGGCGGCCTTCAGGAGCGCAGCCTGCCATGATCACGGACGCCCACTGCCGTTTTTCCCACTATGCCGGAAAACGCCTGCATCTCGGCGTCTGCGGTTCCGTGGCGGCCTTCCGCGCCCCGGATCTGCTCCGCTGGTGGCGGCAGGCGCGCATTGACGTCAGCGTCACGCTGACGCCCTCGGCCCGGCGTTTCATCGCGCCTCTGACGTTCGAGGCGCTGGGAGCGTCACCCGTATATACCGACATGTTCGCGCCGGGCGACACCTTCGCGCACCTGGAACCGGGACAGATAGCCCAGGCCATGGTCATCGCCCCGGCCTCGGCGGCCACGCTGGCCCGGCTGGCCCAGGGGCAGGCCGACGAAATGCTGGCCTGTCAGGCCCTAGCCTTCGACGGACCGCTGGTGGTGGCTCCGGCCATGAATCCGCGCATGTGGGCCCATCCGGCCACCCGCGCCACTATGGCGACCCTGGCGGCGCGGGGAACGACCGTGGTTTCGCCCGACAGGGGCGGGACCGCCTGCGGGGATCAGGGAGAAGGGCGGCTGGCGGATCTGCGGCGCATCCATCTGGCGGGCCTGCGGGCGTTGTCGCCGCGGGATATGGCCGGTCTGCGGGTCATGATCACTCTGGGACCGACGCGGGAAGACTGGGACGCCGTGCGTTTCTGGAGCAATCCCTCCACCGGAACCATGGGCGCGTCGCTGGCTGTGGCCGCCTGGCTGCGCGGGGCGTCGGTGACGGCGATCTGCGGCCCCGGCTGTCCCTGGCTGCCCGAAGATATCGTCCGGCGTGACGTGCGGAGCGCGCGGGAGATGTTCGCCGCGGCCGAGGAACTGTGGCCCTCCATGGACGTGGGGATGTTCACGGCGGCGGTGGCCGATTTTTCGCCTGAACCTTTCGGGGCGGAAAAATTCAAAAAGGCCGATGCGGCCGACGGGTTCAGCGTGCGCTTCCTGCCCAATCCCGATATCTTGAAAACTCTGGCTGCCCGGCGCGCGTCCCACCAGAAGGTGCTGGGGTTCGCGGCAGAGACGGCGGCGGATCTGCCCGCCGCGGTGCGGGCCAAGCGGGCCGCCAAGGGCGCCGATCTGCTGGTGGGCAATCCCGTGGGCCGGGAAGGGGCGGGGTTTGCCGCGGACACCAACACCGTGGTCGTAGCCGACGCCGCCGGACGGGAAGAACAGTGGCCGTCCCTGCCCAAACCCGATGTGGCCTGGAGAATCTGTTCGTGGCTGCTGGAACTGTAGGCCTGTCTCCCGCGCTTCGCCCCTGGCTGGAGAGCGGCGTGGAATTTCTGCTGGCCGACGCGCCGTTGCCCGCGCCGTATTCGCTGTGCCTGGAGGCGACGCCCCCGCGCCGCGCGTCGGTATCCCGGCCGTGTGCGGAGACGGCGCGGGTTCGGGGCGGGAGCATGCCGTCCGTCGCCCGTCGCCCGTCCCCCTGTCCGGAAATTTCTCCCTCCGCCCGCGCTGCGTCCGCTCGCGTGGCGGAAAACGCGCCGCCCGCCGTCCCTGAAGCGGCAACGCCGTCCACGCTGCCGCCCGATCGCTGGCCCGCCGTCTGGCGCGCGCGGCTCGCGGCCACCCGGCCCGCCGTGGTGCTCTGGACGTACTGGGCGCTGGGCGAGGATTTCTGCCTCAGGCCCGACGCCGCCCGGCGCGAGCTGTTCCGGCGTCTGCTGGGAGATTTGGGCCATCCCGCGGGCACACACTCCTTCTGGCCCGCGGCGCTGCCCGGCGAACACGGCCTGGAGGCCAACGGCCCGGTGTTCTGGTCCGGCGTGGATATGCTCGGGGCCCGCGCCCTGGTGGTTATGGGTTCTCCCGCCGTCAAGGCGCTGGAACTGCCCGCCCGCCTGCGTCCCTTTCAGCAGACCCGGCACAACGGACGTATGGTGATTGTGCTGCGGGATGTGGATTTTCTGGTGGAGGAAACCCACCGTTACGATGCTGTGCGGGAGTTTCTGCGGCAGGCTCTGGCGCCGTTCGCGCGGCTGTGAGCCGTCCGGTCTGCACATGTTTTTCTTTTTTTGCCTTGTCGCGATTCTTCCCTCAAGATTTTTCGATCCGGACCGATGAAGGAATCATGGGCGCAGCCTGCCCTGTGTGTCGGCGTCTCCCTGACCGTCATCAGGCTTGCAAGCAGACCCGACACGGCCCAGCCTTTGAAGAACAGGCAGCTTCAAGGCCCGGCATACCTTCCCGTCTCTGGCTCCGAAGCCACAAAACGCCCGCGAATCGCGGGCGTTTTGCTGAAATCCGCGCCGCATATAGGGTCTTCCCGCCGCTTGCGGCTGTCGGCGGAACACATTTTCGCATCCGTGCGGCCAGGCGGGACGAACCGGAGCGCGTCGGCATATGCGGCGGCGCGCGTTCCTTGCCCCTGGGGGCCTCCTCGCATACACTGATCGCATGGCTGTCGCATCCTGCTCTTCTCCACGCACGGCGGTGATCATTCTGGCCGCCGGATTGTCGTCCCGGATGGGATGTCCCAAACTGTTGCTGCCGTTCCGGGGGCGGCCGCTGGCGGCGTACGCTTCGGCCGTCGCACTGAGCTGCGGGATCGACGGCGGCCCGCCGGGACCGGTGATCGCCGTGGTCGGGCCGCACGCGCCCGCCGCGTTGCCCCGCGTTCTGGGGAACGATCCCCGCGTGACGGTGATCTGCGCGGAAGACGCGGCCTCGGGACAGGCCGCGTCGTTGCGGGCCGGGATGCGTCGCGTTCTGGAAGAAGAGAAGCGCGGCGGCCCGGTGAGGGGCGTCTGTGTGCTGCTGGGAGATCAGCCGCTGGTGGAGGCGCGGACGGTGCGCCGCCTGATCGCCGCGCTGGAAGAGACGCCCGATGCGTTCATCGTGCCTGTGCACAACGGGCAGCGGGGCAATCCGGTCATCATTCCCCGCGCGTTTTTCGCCCGCGCCCTGGCGCTGCGCGGAGACACCGGCGCGCGTCCTCTGTTGCGCGCCCCGGATGCCCGGGTGCGACGGGTGCCTGTGGAAGAGGCGGGCGTGCTGCGCGACGTGGACACGCCGGAAGCCTACGCGGCCCTGGCGCGCGGGGACCATGAGGCGACGGGCGGCCCCGCCTTGCCATCGGGCAACGAGGATGGCATACTTTCAGGGATGAACATTCCAGACAGCGTTTCTTCTCCCAGGGCCGACGCCACGCCTTCCGTACATCCGCTGGCGGCGCTGCCGCCCCTGAGCCTGCCCGACGCGCCCTGTGGC
>CASQEL010000005.1 GCA_949427775.1 uncultured Desulfovibrionaceae bacterium | reverse complement strand
CGCCGCAATAGTGCGCCGGATGCTCTCCCGGAGGGGAAAAGAGGAATAGTTTTTTTGGCGGGGGCCTCTGACGGGCAAAGGGGCGCGCTCCGCGCACGTTGTCGCACTGTGCGCGTCTCCCGCGGGTGTCCGTGTTGTGCCGCCCGGCGCGGCGGCACGAAGAAACAACGAAAAAACACGCTCTGGTCTTCACCCTGTATTCTTTTTCAAACCCAAGGTCGGCATATGGCACTGAAAATAGCGATTCTGGCATCGGGCAGCGGCACCAACGCCCAGTCCATGTTCGATAAAATCCGCGCGGGCGTGCTGGACGCGGAAGTTGTGCTGGTCATCTGCAACCGCCCCGGCGCACAGGTGCTGGAGCGGGCGCGGCGGGCCGGGATTCCGGCGCTGGAACTGGATCATACGGCCTGTCCCGATCGGGAGAGTTTCGACCGGATCATGGTGGAGGCTCTGCAAGAGGCGGGCGCGGAACTGATCGTCCTGGCCGGGTACATGCGCCTGCTGACGCCGGTGTTTCTGGAGGCTTTCGCCGGGCGGGTGATCAACATCCATCCGGCCCTGCTGCCCAGTTTTCCGGGCGTGCGCGGCGCGGCCGACGCGCGGGCCTGGGGCGTCAAGATTTCGGGCTGCACGGTGCATTTTGTGGATGAGGAAGTAGACCACGGCGCGGTCATCGTGCAGGCCGCCGTGCCCGCCCTGCCCGGCGAGCCGCCGGAAGACCTGCAACAGCGCATTCACGCCATGGAGCACCGGATCTATCCCCAGGCCCTGCAATGGTTCGCCGAGGGGCGCATCCACGTGGAAGGCCGGGATGTGCACGTGCTGCCCGGCTCCCGGCCGCGTCTGGCCCCGGATCGGGACTGGCTGGTCTGGCCGCCTCTGGAAGAAGGTTTTTAACGCGACTCCCCCCCGGCAAGGGCTTGCTCCGGCAACGGGGGCGTTCCCGCCGGACCACGGAACATGACGCCGCCTCTTCCTCCGAAGGGGCGGCGCGCGTTTGCGGCGGCCGCTGAAAAACGGTTTCGCGGTTCCGCCGCGTCGGACGCGACGCCGGGGACGAAGAAAAGAACAAACCGGGACGCCGCAGCGTCCCGGCGCGAGGGAAGATCCGAAGTTCCCGGACGGCGTGTCGCCGCTGTTCCGGGAGGAAAACACTATTGAAAGAGGTAGCGGTACTTCACGGCCAGGCCGTCGGTGCGCTCCACGAGCTTGTTGGTCAGAGCATCCACTTCGTCCGCGCTGACCGCGCCGAGATCGCGGGCCAGCAGATAGCCGAGGTTGTTCTCGCTCTGACTGAAGACCCAGGTCACGGAATACACCGAGCCCACGCCGGGGCGTTCGGGAAATTCGGAAACCGTGTTCAGCAGCAGGCGCAGCTTGGGCATGTCTTTTTCATTGAGCTGAAAGAGATTGCTGGCGTTGAGGGTTTCCTTGAGACGGGTGGAAAGGCGCGCGCCGATGCTGTCCGTGCCTTCATGAATGACGGTAATGACGGTGCTGCGTTCCGAGCTTTTGACGGGTTTGTCCGGCGCGGGCTTGCCGAGCTGGGCATCGGCGGCCAGGGCCGGAACGGCCAGACTTAACGCCAGAACAAGAACGCACGCGCGAAAAAAGGTATGCATGACAGTCTCTCCTGAAATAGAGTGCAAAACAGAACCCTCATTTCAGATACCCGCTCCGGCCGGAGCTGTCCAGATCGGAAGGGAAGCGGCGCGGGGCAATCGCATTGAACTCATAATAATATGAAATAACAAAACATATTTAGCTGTCGACGTATGCATTGCTCATGTTCCCAATAGATTATTTTCGTTCGATTGCCGCGGGAAGCGGCGGCGCGTTTCGGCCCGCGTCGCGCGTCGCTTCCGCACCGGCGCGCGGGCTTGCCGGGAACGACTGTGGTAACGCGCCGGGACAGAACGCGCATCCGACTCGCGGGCGGGCTCGCCGGGAACGTCCGTATGTTCCGCGTCGCCCGGCCCTGGAACGGTCCCCGGCCGCCTTTCGGCCGCCCCTCTCGCCGGGCGGCCGCATGCGGCGGCGTTTGTCCGGACCGCTTGGCAGGAACAGGGGCTTTTGCTATGGGTGGGGAGATCCGCAACACAGGAGAATCATTATGGAGCGTATCCTGATTGTCGAGGCGCTGGCCGCCGAGGCCCCCCGGTCCGCCGTCACGGTATGCGGCTGGGTCCGCACCCGGCGCGACGCCAAGGGCTTTTCTTTTCTGGAATTGAACGATGGTTCCTGCCTGGCCAACATCCAGTGCATCGTGGACGCGGGCACGCCCGCCTACGAGGCCCTGGGCGAGGTCAACACCGGCGCGGCCGTGTCCGTGTCCGGCGCGCTGGTGGAGTCCCCCGGCAAGGGGCAGCGCTGGGAAGTCCGCGCCGGAGAGCTGATCGTGTTCGGTCTGGCCGATCAGGGGACGTTTCCGCTCCAGAAAAAACGGCATTCCGACGAATTTCTGCGCACCATCGCCCACCTGCGCTCTCGTACCAACAAGTACGGGGCGGCCTTCCGCATCCGTTCCGAAACGGCCCTGGCCGTGCACGACTTTTTCCGCTCCCGGCATTTCGCCTACGTCCACACGCCGCTGCTGACCGGCTCGGACTGCGAGGGCGCGGGCGAGATGTTCCGCGTGACCACCCTGGCTCCGGGCGAAACCCGGACGGACGAGGACTTTTTCGGCCGCCCCTGCAACCTGACGGTGTCCGGCCAACTGGAGGCGGAAGCGTTGGCCCTGGGCCTGGGGCGGGTGTACACCTTCGGCCCCACCTTCCGGGCGGAGAACTCCAACACGGCCCGGCACGCCGCCGAATTCTGGATGATCGAGCCGGAAATGGCCTTTGCGGACCTTCAGGACGACATGGAGCTGGGCGAAGGACTGACCCGGCACGTCATCGATCATGTGCTGACCCGCTGCGGCGAGGATCTGGCCCTGTTCGACAAATATGTGGACAAGGGACTGGCGGACAGGCTGAAGAGCATGATCGCCCGGCCCTTCGCCCGCATTTCCTATGGCGAGGCCGTGGGCATTCTGGAGGATTGCGGCCGGGAGTTCGAGTTTCCCGTCGCTTTCGGCGCGGATCTCCAGAGCGAGCACGAACGCTATCTGGCCGAGGAGCATTTCCGGCGGCCCGTGGTGGTCTACGACTATCCCAAGGCCATCAAGGCCTTTTACATGCGCCTGAACGACGACGACGAAACCGTGGCCGCCATGGACGTGCTGGTGCCCCGCATCGGGGAGCTGATCGGCGGCTCGCAGCGCGAGGAACGCCTGGACGTGCTGGAACGGCGCATCCGGGAGATGGGGCAGGACCCGGCCGACTACTGGTGGTATCTGGATCTGCGTCGCTTCGGCAGCGTCCCGCACGCGGGCTTCGGCCTCGGCTTCGAGCGTTTGTTGATGCTGCTGACCGGCATCACCAACATCCGGGACGTGATTCCCTTCCCCAGAACGCCGGGCAATCTGGAGTTTTAGAGCATTTCTTATGTTAGGTTACAAACTCTGGAGGGCAAAGTAATGTACAGCACGCTTTTCTACATCGTAACAACGGTTGTTCTCGGCGGTGCGTGTATCTATGCTCTCTGGTACGCAAAGAAGCACGGCAAGCAAAACTAACCTCGCAACCATCACCGCTAATACACGGCCCTCTGTCCCCAGGGGGTCTTTTTTGTTGCCCGGCCCCCACCCATTCCGGCCGCCGGGGCCGGGGGTGGGACCGGAGGGCGCGGCGCGGACGAACCGCGCGGGGCGGCCCCCCTCAGCGCCCGGTGCGAATCCGGGGCCCGCCGCGCGACAGTTCACCATAGCACCGGGTGCACGCTCCTGAGGCATCCGGAGAACATAGGCCGGGCGGATGGGGGCATATCTCCGCACCGGCCCGCAATGTTTGGAGGTTCATATCATGGACAACGACGTATTCGTACGATTGCCCCGCCTGACGCCCCTTTTTGCTTGCGGCCCCCCGGCGTTATGTTTAGGGTACTTGAGAATATCTTGAAATTTTCTTGTATATTGTTCGGAAACCGCAGTTCGCCGGAGCGTATTTGCCTGCTGCCGCTGTGAAAATACCCCGGCGGCGAGCGCCGACGCCCGCGCCGGAAGTCCGGACGGGAACGTGATCCCGCCGCCGACCGAGGGCAGCGTCAGCCCGGAAACCGAACGCATTCCAAAGCGCCTCTGTTCTGGAAAGGAAGACCGCATGCAGACTGACGCCGCGCCGAAAACTCTGCTCATTATTGAAGACAGCCCTCTGCAGGCCAAGATCATCCGCAAGCACATCCAGATGTACACCTCGTTCGAGGTGCTGGTGGCCCACACCATGGCCGAGGCCGAGGACGTGCTTTCGCGGCACGCGGCGGAACTCTTCGTCGCCGTCATCGATCTCAACCTGCCCGACGCCCCGGACGGGGAAGCCGCCGATCTCTGCCTGTCCTGGAAAGTGCCGTCCATCGTGCTTACGGCGAGCTTCAACGCCAAAATCCGCGCCCGGTTCATCGAACGCAATGTGGTGGACTACTTTTTCAAGGGTTCCGTCCAGGACATGAACCCCATGCTCATGAGCATCCGGCGGGTGTTCAAAAACCAGGGCATGACGGCGCTGATCGTGGACGACTCCCGCAGTCAGCGCGGCGTGCTGCGGCATCTGCTTCAGGTGCAGCGGCTCAACGTGCTGGAAGCCGGGGACGGAGAGGAAGCGCTGCGGGTCATGGCCGGGGCGGAAAACATCAGCCTGGTGCTCACCGACTACCAGATGCCCCGCATGAACGGCCTGGAGCTGGTGCGCGAGCTGCGTAACACCTATGCGCCCAACGAACTGGCCGTCATCGGCGTTTCGGGCGTGGGGGCCGGTCCGCTGACCGCCCAGTTTCTCAAACACGGGGCCAACGACTTTCTGACCAAGCCTTTCGAGGTGGAGGAATTTTACTGGCGCGTCAACCAGACCCTGGAAATGCTGGACATGATGGGGCAGTTGGCGCAGCGCTGAACATTGCCCGGAGAACGGCCGCCCGACGGTCGTATTCCCAAGTTCCGCGCGGCGGGACTTGCGCAACAGGGCGCGGCCGTGCCATGATGTGCGAGCGGCATCGGGCCGCCCGGAGCATTTTCATCTCAACAAGGAACAGCCATGATTTATCAGAAGATTCTGTTGCCCATCAGCGGCAAGACTCGCGGAGAAAAAGCCCGCAAGGCGCTTGACAAGGCCGTGAAGCTGATCAACGGCGAACTTATCCTGCTCCACGCCATGGAGCCGCTGCCCAAAATCGTCGGCGGTGAGGCCCATGCGGAACTGCTCCGCGAAGCACGCGAGGAAGCCACCAAACTGATGGCCACGGCCATCGAGTTCATCAAGGGATCCGGCATGCCCTACCGCATTCGCCTGGAGGAAGGCACCCCCGCCGAAACCATCGTTCATGTAGCCCATGAGGAACACTGCGATCTCATCGTCATGTTCACCGACGGCCATGACGAGCTGAGTGACGTGTTGCTGGGCAGCACCACGGAACGCGTGTTGCGCAACAGCGACATTCCGCTGCTCGCCATCCGCAAATAACGGCGGCGCGCCATGCAGGGCACCTGGCTGCTGTATCTGGAAGGCGCGCTGCTGCTGACGGCGCATGTCTTTTCCTGGATGGCCATCGCCCACGCCCTGCTGCACAAGCGCGATCCGCGCGCGGCCCTGGGCTGGACCGTCACGGCGCTGTTTCTGCCGGGCATAGGCGCGCTGCTCTATCTGCTGTTCGGCATCGGGCGGGCGGACAGCCGCGCCGCCACGCTCATGCGCAAGGCCGAGGAAGTCGCGCGGGAAGACCGCGCCCGGTTGCACGGCGGCAGCGCCGGTCCGCCCACGGGCATACTGGACAGCGAATCGCTGCCGCGGCAGTACCGGCATATGGCCCGCCTGGGCCACGGGCTGACCGGTCGCCACCTGACGGGCGGCAACGCCGTCATGCCGCTGTTCAACGGCGAGGAAGCCTACCCCGCCATGCTGGAGGCCATCAACAAGGCCCGGACGCGGGTCTATCTGGTCACCTACATCTTCAACGCCGGGCGCATCGCCGACGCGTTCGTCAAGGCCCTGTGCGACGCCGCCGCCCGCGGCGTGGATGTGCGCGTGCTGGCGGACGGCGTGGGCGGCTCCGTCTACACCTGGAAAAGCCCGTTGCGCGCCCTGCCGAAACACGGCGTGCAGGTGGCCCGCTTTCTGCCCTTGCGGCTTTTTCCGCCCCAGTTGTCCATCAACCTGCGGGACCACCGCAAGGTGCTGGTCTGCGACGGCACCGGCTTCACCGGCGGCATGAACATCGCGGACTACAACCTCAGCAACGCGCGGGACTATCGGGTACAGGACGTGCACTTTCTCTGTTCCGGCCCCATCGTGACCCAGCTGGAAGCGGCCTTTCTGCTGGATTGGGGCTTCGCCACCCGACAGTACGACATTCCCCCGCGCATAAACGACGAAATGTGCGGCGATACCCTGTGCCGCATAGTCCTGGACGGGCCCGGTTCGGGCAAGGACCCGCTGCACGATCTGATCTGCGGCGTGCTCTCCGCCGCCCGGCATACCGTGCGCATGATGACGCCCTACTTCCTGCCCACGCATGAGATGATCGCCGCGCTCAAGTCCGCCGCCCTGCGCGGCGTGCGGGTCAGCGTGGTCCTGCCCGCGAAAAACAACCTGCCCTACGTCCACTGGGCCACCCTGCATCTGCTGCCCGGCCTGATGGAAACGGGCGTGCGCATCTTTTTTCAGCCGCCGCCCTTTGCCCACACCAAACTGCTCATGATAGACGGCTACTACACGCAGTTCGGTTCCGCCAACATGGACCCGCGCAGTCTGCGCCTCAATTTCGAGCTGAACATCGAAACCTTCGACACCTCGTTCACGCGGGAAATGACGGAGCATTTCGACGCGGTGCGCGCCAGGAGCAGAGAGCTCACCCCGGACGATCTGGCCCGACGGCGCCTGCCGGCGCGGCTGCGCAACGCCGCCTGCTGGATATTCTCGCCGTATCTGTAACCCCCGCGAGGCCGAATCGGGCGCGACGGGCGTTGCGCGTTCTCCGGCCGTTCCGTCACTCCGGCAGGCGGCGTCTCGCGCGACCGTCTGAAAACGCCGGTTGCGGCCCTCGGCGCTCCGCCCGCGGCAACGCCGCCCTTTTCCGTCCCGTGGCGTTGCGGGGCCGACATCGAGTGTGCGGCAGGGCACAGCGCAAATATAGCGCACTGTAGCCTATCGCGGCGGCCGACGGCTCCCGCCGTCGGCTGCCGCGAAGGCATAAGCGCAATTTATTTGCGCTGTTATATGCCGGAGCGAGCGTGTCTTTCAGCTTTGACGTTGTAAAAAGTCAAAGCGAATCTGCTCTGGAGCATTTTCGCAATGAAATTGCGTAAATGCCCTGGCGGGCGCGTGAACGCACGCCCGCGCCGAATGAGCGGGAAAACCACGCTTTTCCCGCGAAATGACGGCAGCGAGATTGAATGAAACCGGAGAGTTTCATTCGAGAAATGTTCTAAAATAATAAAAAATTTCAATCGACAAATTTTACATAGCCACTACTTTCAGTAAGTTACATCTGTTCGTGCTATTGCCCTGCCTCTTTGCACAAAACCATTTCTGAAACTGCCGCGATGTGCTATATGCGGGAGCATATCTTCTTCGCGGCGGTCCGTACTTCGCGCACGGGGCGCTGCGTGTGCCGCAGGAGTGCATAACATGCGAAAACAGCTCATCGTCCCGGCTATGGCCCTCTGTTGGTTCACTCTTTCAGGCATGTTGCCGCCGTTTTCCCTAGCGGCAACGGCGCAGAATCCCCCCGCAACGCCCGGCATCACGGCCGTCGCCACCGACGACGCCCTGGCCCAGGCGTGGGCGGCACGCATGGATGAACTGGGGATGCTCATGGAAAAAACCGCCGAAGTGCAAGGCCGCCTGCAGGACATGCGCGCGCCGTTGCAGCAGGGGATACGTGACGCTCGCGCTGAAATGCAGCGCCTGCGCAGTTTATACCGGGCGGCGCGCAGCTACCCTGTGGAACAGACCAATGTGGCCCGGCAGCTCAGGGGGCTTCAAACGCAGTTCCTGAACATGGTGCGCCCCCTGAGCACCATCGCCGTCTCCGTGACCCGATGGCTGGCGCAGGTGGACAAGCAGCAACAGGAAATCAACGCGCTTCTTGCTCCCTCCGCGGAAGATAAGGCGCGGGGAGCCGTTCCCGCCGACAACAATCCCGCGTTGACCGCGTTTCGCGCCCAATTGGCGGATGCCCGAAAGCAGTTGAACACGCTTGCGGCGCAGGTACGCAAACTCTCCATTTCCGCGGACGCGACCCGGGAAATCCTCAGCGCCACTGTGACGGATATGGAAAAAAACCTGCCTGACGTCTGGAAGGAGTATTATCTGCCGGAATATACCCGTCAGGCCGACACGCCGTTGCGCGTGGAAGCGCCTTTCGGAACATGGTTGGCGTCTCTGTCCGGCCGTCTGGCGTATGCTCTGCCCCAGACGGCGACGGAATGGGGAGACGCGGCCAGACGCTTTTTCATCACTCTGGCGGCAATGGCCGGTCTGGGAATCCTGGGCGGGTTCGTCACCCGTGCGTTGCCCGCGCCGTGGAACGCCGTTTCCAGAGACATTGTGACCGGCTCCTGGATCTGGACAAGCCTGGGCTTGTCTTTGCTGATCGGCGCCGTCCACAGACACGGCGGCGTTTATCCGTTCCTCACGCTGCTCGGAGCATTGGCCATGGCATGGGGACTGACCTCCGCGGGCCGCCGTCTGCGCGCCGCCTCCGCGCCGGAACTGCGGGACGCGCCCTCCCCCCTGTATCTGCTGTATATTCCCACCGCTCTGGGGACCGTGCTGTTGTTCCTTGATCCCCCCGCGGGCGTGTTGCATCTCGCCTGGGGAATTCTGCTGACTCTGAGCCTTGCGAGCTTCTTTCTGCTGCGGCGCGGATATGCGACACGCAAACGCCCGCTGCCCGAACCGGGCCTCTGGAGCAGCATCGCGTACGGGGGCTTGCCGTCTCTGCTGAGCGTTTGGGGCGGATACGGGCGGTTTTCCATTTTGCTGCTGATCGCGCTGTTCGTTCTCTGCAGTTTCGTGGTTCTGGGCAGGGCTCTGGCGACCTATGCCGGGCAACTCGTCGACAATGCGTTCGACAAGGACAAGCATCCGGTGCGCAACACCATAGGGCGCAACCTTTCGGGACCGGCAGCCTGGATCGCGGCCCTGGCCTGCGCCGCGCCCTGGCTGTGGGCCGTGCCCGGCGTCCGCTACATGCTGCCGCACATGTTTCACATAAGCTACACCGTGGGACAGGCCACAGTCGACTCATGGAGAATTCTGAACATCGTGCTGCTGTTCTTTGTCTTCCGCCTGTTGACGGCGCTGTGCCGGGTCGGGCTCGATCGTCTGCCGGACAGTTTCGCGCATCTGGAACGCGGGGCCATCCCGCCCTTCAAAAGGTTCATAACGTATGCCCTGTGGATCTTCTACATTGCCGTCGCCCTGGAAACGCTCGGCGTCAACCTGACCAGCCTGACGGTCATCGCCGGGGGGCTCAGCGTGGGCCTCGGCTTCGGCATGCAGAATATTTTCAACAACCTGGTCAGTGGCCTGCTGCTCATCTTCGGACGCAATATTCTGGTGGGCGACGTCATCGGCATCAGCAACACCACCGGCACGGTTCGGGAGGTCAATATCCGCTCCACCACGGTGGAGACGGCCGAGAACGCCCTCGTCTACATCCCCAACTCCTCGTTCATGACCAACCAGTTGACCAACTGGTCGCGCACGGGCAAGAACGTGGAAAAAATCCTGTCCGTCAGCGCGCCGGAAAGTCTGGATTTCACCGCGCTCGCGCAGCAGCTTCTCGCGGCGGCCGGGGAACAGCGGCATGTCTCCGCGCAGCCCGCGCCCAAGGTGCTGCGCAGCCCGCAAGCACCGTCCGATGCGGGAAGGTATCGGGTATCTCTCGTCGTTTTTATAGATTATCTCAGTAACGCGAACACCACGATGGAGGCGTTGCGACAAAAAATCCGCGAGTTGCCGGGCGAGCTTGTCGTACGGGAGGCATAACGAACGCTCCCCTTCCCGACGGGAACACAGACTGCTTCAGGCGCGGTACCGCCGCAGCAGCGGCGCCAGAAACGCGATGATCAGGCCGAATCCCACGACAGGCGTCAGCGCCCGGCGCAAATCAAGGGCGTGCGAGAGAAACCCGATGACCGGCGGACAGAACAGAAATCCGAAAAAGCTGATGGAGGACACCAGCGTCAGGGCCATGCCCGGTGTGGCCCGGCGGGATTTTCCCGACAGGCTGTAGCACAAGGGCACCACCGAGGCCATGCCGAAGCCCACCAGGGCGAATCCGGCCGTGGCCGGAACAAGCGACGGAAACACCAGGGCCAGAGCAAGGCCGACGGCGATGCACGCGCCACTGATCTGCAACACCGGGATGACCCCGTACCTGTTGACCATGCCGTCGGCGGTGAAGCGCCCGCAGACCATGGCGCACATGCAGGCGATATACCCCAGGCGAATCCATGCCTCGGGCGGACGCACCTCCGACGCGAAATAGACGGAACTCCAGTCGTACATGGCGCCCTCGGCGCCCATGCTGCCGAAGCCGATGATTCCCAGCAATACAAGATAGAGATCCGGCCGGACAAACGTCTTTCGTTCCGGGGACGCGGGCCGCCCCAGGGTCACTTCCCGCGGCAAAAGCCAACGGCGCATTGCCAGGAGCAGCCCCAGAGCCACGGCCAGCACGGCGCAGAAGTGCGCCTCGGGCGTCATGCCCCTGTTGGCCAGCACAGCTCCCGCCACGCCGCCGACCACCCCGGCCAGGCTCCACAACCCGTGAAACGAAGCCATGATGCTGCGCCGGTACAGCCGCTCCACGCCCACGGCCTGCGTATTGACCGCGATATTGCCTATGTTGCCCGCCATGCCGAAACACAGCAACACCGCGAACAACTGCCACAGCGACCCCGCCAGACCGATGCAGACCAGCAGCAGGGGATAAAGCGCCAGCGCCAGCAGCAGCGTGCGGCGGCTGCCGAAGCGGTCGACCAGCACACCGGCGAACGTCAGGGCCGCTACCGCGCCCAGGGGAATGGCGAACAGCGCCGTGCCCAGTTGGGCGTCGTTGAGGCGCAACGCGCTTTTCACGTCCGGAATGCGGCCGGCCCAACTTGAAAAGACCAGCCCCAATATGAAGAAAAATACGCTGACGGCAACACGGTAGTATTCCCGCGGCGTATGCGGGACAGAAAACATTTTCATGGTATTTTTCATATCCCAAACATCGACACGACTCAAGCGGCGGCCCGGAAGCATATCAACGGAACCGATCCGTGAAATTCCGTCTCGGAAGCGTTTTCCTCGTCAATGCCGGGCTGATCCCGTTGAAGTTCCGGCAGGCTCCGTGTCCGCAATCATGATGTTTTTTCCCGCGCTTTTTTTATTCTGAATCCCGCATAGAGCACGGTCAGCCAGACGGGCAGGACGATGACCGCCATGCGCGTGCTCTCCAGTTGCGTCATGACCGCCACGACCAGCGCCAGAAAGGCCAGACATGCGTAGTTCGCGTAGGGGCACAGCGGCGTTCTGAAGATCAGTGCGGCCGCGTCGTCTCTGTGGGCATTGCGGAAGCGGAGATGGACAAGCACGATCATCGC
This sequence comes from uncultured Desulfovibrionaceae bacterium, assembly GCA_949427775.1. Lineage (GTDB taxonomy): Bacteria > Desulfobacterota > Desulfovibrionia > Desulfovibrionales > Desulfovibrionaceae > CASQEL01. Next base: position 10,034 of record CASQEL010000005.1, on the reverse strand, counting down.
CCAGGTGATGACCGCGCCGATGGTGGCCACGGACATGACGTACAAAAACACCTTGCCGGGAAACAGATAATTCAGCACCACGACGCCCAGCGTGCAGAGCGAGGAAAAAAGCGTGGCCAGGCACGGCACCTGCCTATCCCCGAGCCGGGCGAACACCTTCGGCGCATTGCCCTGCCGCGCCAGACTGTAGAGCATTCTGGCATTGCTGTAGATGCCGCTGTTGTACACGGAAACAGCGGCGGTCAGCACCACGAAATTCAGCATATCCGCCGCGGCGGGAATGCCCAATCGGGAAAAAATCAGCACGAAAGGACTGCCGTCCATGCCCACCCTGTTCCACGGATAGATACTCATCATCACGCCGAGAGCGCCGATGTAGAAAAGCAGAATACGTCGCAGCACCTGATTGATGGCTTTGGGAATGCTTTCTTTCGGATTGTCCGCCTCCCCGGCGGTCACGCCGATGAGTTCCGTGCCGCCGAAGGAGAACATGATCACCGCCAGAGACAACAGCACGCCCCGGCCTCCGTTGGGGAAAAAGCCCCCGTGTTCCCAAAGATTGCCCGGACCGGAGACGGTCCCGCCCACCCCGGAGACGAGCAGCACGATGCCCAGCGCGATCATGCCGATGACCGCCGCGACCTTGATCAACGCGCACCAGAACTCCAGCTCCCCGAACATCTTCACGTTGAGCATGTTGACGGCGGTAATGCCCGCCAGAATGCACAGGGAGGTGAGCCACTGGGGAAAATCCGGCAACCAGTAGTTGACGTAGATGCCCACCACGGACAATTCCGCCATGCTCACGAACACATAGAGAAACCAGTAATTCCACCCCGACAGAAAACCGGGAAACTCTCCCCAGTAGGCGTAGGCGAAATGGCTGAAAGCTCCGGCCACCGGTTCTTCCGCGGCCATTTCCCCCATCATGCGCATGATCAGATAAATGATCACGCCGCCGATGCCGTACGACAACAGCACGGCGGGGCCCGCCAGACTGATGGAGGCCGCCGAACCGTAAAAAAGTCCGGTGCCGATGGCGCCGCCCAAAGCGATCATCTGAATATGCCGGTTTTTCAGACCGCGCCGCAGCGCCGCGGCGTCCTGTTCGGGCATGGGATCTCCTTTTGCGGGAATATCCGGAGCGTCCGCGCCGCCGGAGGCTGTACGGGCAAGGCCCGTCGCGCATGCGACGGGCCTTGCCATGAAAGCATGTTCCGATGCCGGAGCATCGTCCGCACCGCAGTGCGGCGTCCGCGACCGGCCCCCTATACGGCGGCGATGACCTCGATTTCCACCAGACATCCCAACGGCAACGCCTTGACCGCCACGCAGGAGCGCGCGGGATAGGGCTCCTTGAAAGTGGCCTTGTAGGCTTCGTTCACCAGCGGGAAATGCGCCATATCGGTGATGAACACCGTGGTTTTGAGCACGTTCTCCACGCTGCTGCCCGCGGCCTTGAGCACAGCGGCCACGTTTCTGCAACACTGCGCGGCCTGCGCTCCCGCGTCGCCTTCCACCAGTTTGCCGGTGACGGGGTCCACGGGCGTCTGCCCGGACACATACAGGGTATTTCCGGATTTGATGGCCTGACTGTAGGGACCGATGGCGGCCGGGGCTTCGGCGGTGGATATGACCTGTTTCATGACTGACTCTCCGATACGTATGCTGCTTGTGTATGGCGGCGCATTGCGCGAGCGAACTGTTCGTCCGGCGCGGCCCATGCGCGGGCCGCCAAAATCGCACAAATCCGCGCCGGAGTCAAAGCGCCGGGCCGCGCTGTCGAACGCGGGAACAAGGGAGGTTTTCCCGGCCTCCGGCGGCGTTGCGGCGTTGTCGGACGCCGCTATTTGTACATGGGCAGCAGTTTGAATACGGCCAACGTATGGCACACGGCCGTCACACCGCCGAACAGCAGCAGGGCGGGCACGGTCAGCCCGCCGCCGGGCGTCGTGTACAGCCCGCCGGAAAATTTTTTGCGCGACGCGCGCAGCATCAGCGCGGGCACGATGACCGACCAGATGGTGGCCGCCAGTCCCGCCCAGCCGATGGCGTACAAAAAGCCGTCGGGCCACAGCAGCCCCCCCACGGTGGGCGGCGCAAAGGTGGCCAGAGTGGTCCTGGTGCGGCCCGCGCGCGAATCATCAAAGCCGAACAGATCCGCCACATAGTCGAACAGTCCCAGTCCGGCTCCCAAAAAGGACGTGGCCACAGCCAGATAGGAAAACGCCTCCAGCATGCGCAGAATGAAACTGCTGCTGATGTTGTTCCCCGCGGCGCTGACCAGATTGCCCACGTTGCCGCCCTCGGCGATGACGGTTTTGAATTGTTCGCGGGGGATATTGCCGTCACAGGCGAGAATCCAGGTCAGATAGCAGCCCAGAGCGATGAGCGTGCCGAAGATCAGGCTCTTGTTGATGTCGCCGGGTTGTTTGCCGAAGTACTTGACCAGACTGGGCACGCTGGCGTGGAAACAGAACGAGGTCAGATAGGTGGACAGGGCCACCCAGATAAAAATCGCATAACCGCCCTGCCCGCCGGCGTCCAGCAATACGGCGGCGCGGATTTCTCCGAGCAGGCCGGTCATGGAAAGGATGAAGGTGACGACCATGCCGCCCATCATGATCACCGAAATGCGGTCCACGATCCAGGTGCTCCACCAGACGCACGCCGTAAGGGCCAGGGCGAAAATAAGTCCGGCCGTGAACTTGGACGGTTCGAATCCCACAGTGGCCATCAGCGTATGGCGCACGATGGAACCGCCGCCGCTCACATAGGCATAGACCAGAATATAGAGCACGAACGAGACGGAAAGGCCGTTGATCGCGCTCCAGGCGGGACCGAGCGTATCCTTGACCAACGTATGAAAACTGGAACCGGGCTCATAGTGCAGGTTGACTTCCAGCAGGGCCTGACTGGACAGCAACATCATCAGCCAGGCGCAGAGCATGACGATCACCGACCAGTTGAACCACATGCCCGCGGAAATCGTGGGCAGGGCCAGCATTCCCGCCCCGATGGACGTTCCCGCGATAATCATGGTCCCGCCGAGCACGCTCGGTTTGCCTCCGCCTTGCGACATGGCATACTCCTTGGTCGGCGCATCCGCGCCCCGCAAAAGTTGAAAGAATATTCCGCGTCGGACGGCACGTCCGCTCAACGCGCTTCGTCTTTCCGCGGCTTCAGCCCATCCCCCGTGAATCCTGTGATGTCCCGACAGCGGATGATGCGGACGTTGTCGTTGCCGTACCGGCACGCCCGCCGAGAACCGTCCATACCCGCGGCATGCCGCTCACCGCACGGAGCGGCGGCCGACGTCTCGCTCCCGGAATATACGGGACGGGCAACAGCGACAACACACCATGAAATTGTTTCAGGCGCGCCCCCTCACGCCTCAAGAAAGCGACGACGGTTTATATCCCTGAGAGGAGGTTCGCCGAATACCCGCTTATATTCCCTGTTGAACTGGGTTATGCTTTCATAGCCCACACTCAAGGCCGCGCTGGAAGCCCTTTCGCTTTCCATCAGCATAAGGCGCTGGGCTTCATGAAGGCGCAGCCGCTTCTGATACTGTAACGGACTGAGCCCCGTGAGCAGCTTGAAATGGCGGTGCAGGTTCGCCGTGGACATATTGACCTGTCGTGCCAGCGAATCCACCCGCATGGGAATCTTGTAATTTGCCCGTATCCAGTTTATCGCCTGAACAACCTGATTGTTCTGTGTACCTGGTGTATTCAGTTGCCGCAGAATTTTTCCATGAGGGCTTACGAGCAGAAGATAATGCAGTTCGCGCAGCATCATGGGAGCGCGAAGCGGTATTTGTTCCGGCTTTTCATTAAGTTCAAGAAGACGAAGAAACATTTCCAAAATATCCGTATCCGTATCGGCAACCGAAATACTTGTGCTCGTCTCCATATTTTCGGTAAAACTCTGCTGCATATCCAGCGCCAAAGAAGAAAGCATTTGTCTATCGAGATAAAGATAAAGAAAAAGAAAAGGTTTTTCGTGTGTTGCATTTATGATATAGGAGGATATGGGCATATCCACACCCGCGACAATACTCTGATTTTCCGTATAGACGTATTCCTTTCCACCCATGAGGGAATGTTTCGTGCCCTGTATGACAAGTCCAACAAGCGGTTTTTCAAAGCAGTTTTCAGGTGTCCCGGCATCTTCACGACGAACAAGGTTGAAACCTTCGACAGCTGTGGGGTAGATGCGGGGCGTTTCCAGATACTGCAAAAGTTTCTGCTTCAACGTGTCATTCAGTTGAAGTATCCGTTGCGGATGGTCCGACATGTTCCCTTTACCTCGGGTTGGATGATGCGGGTACACCATGAACAGGCAAGATTTAAATACAAATAAATATCAATCGTTAGTCAGGAAAGAACGTACTAAAAAAAATCCGGGATGTCATCTGTCCGCTCAGCGTATAATGATGGTCCTTCGGGCCGTCATCAACTTCGGCGCGCAACGCGGGTATTGCCCCCCCTCACATCAACGCGGCTGTCCCGCAATTCAAGGCCATGAAGGTGGACAACCGGAAAACGGAAGTTCTCGCTGACGCCCAACTCGCCGCGCCGCCGCACGCCCTTGACGCAGAAGACCAGGACGCCGCCGCGGCCGACGCCGTGCTTATGCCCAAAGAAGTTCGCGAGCGAGGCTTGCGCTCCAGCGTATTGCATGGTTATCCTTCATATGAGGCCCTTCTCGCAGCCCCCGCCTCCTGACACTCATGCGATTGCCCTGTGACAACCGGCAAAAGAGTTCGACAACCAGGGCAAGAGGGGTTATTTTCGAGCGTGAGGCGAACATGGCAAAACGAATCGCTGATATTCCGGAAAAGTTGCTGTAGGCTCCCTCCTAATAGGGCTGTATCAGCAACAAGTCTTGGCGGTCATTCTTGGCGCTGCCGGATTGATTGCGTGCTCGCATATGACAGGGAGGATGCAATGAGCGGTACAACGCTTTGGCTTTTGGCTGGCGCTTTTATGGCAGGGCTGTATCTTTTCGGCCTCTACCTGACCCGCAAGCAGAACTGATCCCCCCATTTTCTCAAGATCAAGGGCGACTCTCCGGAGCCGCCCTTTCTTGTATTATGGCTTTAGCCAGTTGAAGGCGCGTAGCGCCTGAAACAGTAAACCACCCGCTATGCGGGTGGTTCTGATTATGGGAAACACAGATCAACTGTTCCCGAGGGCATACAGAATTAGAGCAGTCCCTGCCGGTCTGCTTCCTTCCATACAAAGGGAGAATATTTCTCAAGAAACACTTTTGATATCCACCCTTCGCAATAATACTGGTAGTGCCGGGCGCGCAATTCATTATGAGCAAGGTTATCCAGTTTCAACCGTTTTATGGTTTTATAAATTTTCTCTTGCAGAGAGGTGGGCAACTGCGGGTTGGGGAAAATCTTCCCGCTTACGAGTTCCAGATAAAACCAGCCATCCTTGACTTCAAAAGGATCGAGAACATTGGTAGAATTCCACTTGCGGCTGTTTATTGCTGAACAGGCCAGACGGTAATTGCACCATTCATACGCAAGATCAGGGCGCAAAGACTTGGGGTGAAAATGATCAACGCTTCCCGCCCCGGTAGTCCTCTCAAAGAAAACGGCAAGATAGGCGCAAATACCGCCATAACGATCATGCAGCTCATCCAGACAAGCTTGCCAGTAGGCAGGCAGTTCTGTCCCTGACGGCAGGGCAACAGTGATATCAACATCATGTTTCGCCATTCAGCGCAGACCTTTTTGGCGAACTTTTTTATCGAAATCTTCAGGTTCTGTCTGCGGCGTAACAGGAATCATGCCAGCCAGCCCTTTTTTTCCGCCACAAAACGCCAGCGTATCCAGAAGGGATCAGTTTCCGAAAGCACACCGCGTAATTGCTGATCCAGTTTTTGCGCCTCTTCCGGACCGAAATCTTCTTCACTCAATGCCCGGCTTGCATCTTCCAGAACCTTTTCCGCTTCCCGGGAGTAACCGGACGGCAAGTCAAAGGCTTCGCTGGTAAGCCAGTTGGTGACATTCCCCTGCCGCACGAAGGGCCTCCGCGTAAGGAGGACGTTGCCATCGCTTAGATCAAGGTCGAACCAGGCATCCTTCGACGCATCAAACAGAGTTTCCACAGAGGCCATAATCAGCGGCGAATGCGTTGCGACAACAAGCTGCATCTCTTTGTTGGGGCTCAACGTCTCCATGGTCTTCATCAAGGCCGGTATTACCGTGCGTTGCCATTTGGGATGCAAATGCGCTTCTGCTTCATCCACCAGAAATACCGCCCGGCTTTCCGGCTCTTCCCCCAGCAGTTCCTTGGCTTTCAGATGCTCCTCCCAGCACCAGACCAGAAAATAGGCCAGCGAAATGACGCGACGCATGCCGGAAGAAGCATGCAGCACCGGGACTTCCTGCCCATACGGCATGCGCAGCGTCGGCATATCCCGCGCATCGTCCAGGCTGATGCGCGTCAAGTTGCCGGGAACAAGTTTTTCCTCTCCGGAAGGCGACAGCACAGTGAGTACAGCCTGTAACGAAGCAAAAGCGTGGCCGTTTTCCTTTTGCCAGCCTGCCCAGTCCCGGATCAAGCCGTTGCAAAGCCATGTGCCGTCCGCATTTTCCAGCCCGTTCCAGACCTCCTCAGGGCTAAAAACATAGGCCGGAGGACGCGCTTTTCCCTCCTCCCGCATCGACTTCCAGTAGTTGCGCGCCGGATCCCATACTGCAAAACTACCGTCCGCCATAGCGTAGAAGATCAGACCGGGATTGGCGGGACGCCCCTTCTTTATTGACCATGCCTGCTCGCGGGACTTGAACGTACTCTCGTTTTCTATGGTTTTGGACGCGGCAGCAAAGCAGGCCCTAATAGTTGCCGGTTGTTTTTTGTCTGTGGGCAGTGCTGTCTTACCCGCGGTCAGACGCGGATTAACCTCTGCCGGCCATGTGCGTGTCATGGCCCACCAGAGAATATCGAGGAGAAAACTTTTTCCCAGTCCGTTGTCTCCGGTAAGCAAATTCAAACGGCAGCCAAAGTCCAGCTCCATGTCAGCAGTCGGTCCGACGTTGGATATGCCAAGATGCGTTATCATGGCTGAAGCTCCTTTTCTCTCTTGTATCTGCCTTGTGCGCCAGAGACGCCGGACTATCACGCAGGGCAATCGCATGAAGCGTATAACTCTTTGAAATAACGAAAAAATCTGTAGCGGCCGACGTATGCATTGCTAATATTCCCAATAGATTATCTTCGTTCATGCGATTGCCCGGACTATCACGGATGCGCTTGCCGACCGGCAGGCATTCCCTTGCGGAGCCTGCCGGAGTTCTATGTCCTTTTTTGAGATATTGATCCAGTCCCTGCAAGCCCTTGTTTCGACAAAAAGCAACCGGCGGGCCGGGGGCGTGCGAATTGCTTCTCCCTCAAAGGAGAGGTTACGAAAAGGATTTCAGCGAGTTCGCCGTGTTGCCAACGGCTCTTCCCCCCCGATGAGGAGGTTTAAAATCATAAAAAAATTTTGGCGAGGACGATTCCATCTTACGGAATGCTCATGGGGCAGAATGGACAAAAAGTTCCCGACATCCGGTCGGATCGCAACAAGGAGCAGCTCCTCGTCATGTCACATCAACTATCCGCTCAGAAAGACTTTCTTGCCCATGCTGTCCGGCTGCGCGAACTCGTGCGGCACAATGACCTTGGCGAACAAACGCTCGACAGGGCCACGGCTTTGGAAGCGGCCATACGCGACTGTGAACTTGTCATTCCTGTAGTCGGCGCTTTCAGTTCCGGCAAATCAACCATGCTGAACACCCTGCTGGGGGAACGTCGTCTGCCGACGGCCATCAGGCCGGAAACCTCCATCGCAACGGAACTGCGCTACGCGGAACAGCCGTATCTCGAAGCTGTCGGCGAAGACGGCGCGATCTCCCGTTTTGAAGCGGAGGCCTTCGGCACTGTCAGCGAGAATGCGGCTTCCTGGGCCTATATCCGTCTCTATCTCAATAACCGGCGACTGAAAGAGATCGAGCCGCTGGTGTTGGTGGATATGCCGGGCTTTGACTCCCCGCTGGAACAGCATAACAGGGCCATTGTCACCTATCTGCTGCGCGGCAGCCATTATTTTCTCCTCTGCGATGCACAGGAAGGCACGCTGTCAAAAACGCTGTTGCGGCATATGCACGATATCGAGGGCTTCGATCGGGGCATGCATCTTTTCCTCAGCAAGACGGATTTGAAGCCGCAATGCGACATCGAAAAAATCACGGCGCACATACGCGAACTGCTGGATACTGAATTTGACAATCCTGTTCCGCTGGGCGTCATCAACAACACTTCTATCGAGGCGGTAAACGGCGCTATTGCCGCCCTCGATCCCGACGGTCTGTTCCGGCGCATCCACACCCCCGGACTTGAAGCGTTCTGCAACGAGCTTCTGGACACCGCCAATCTCAAGCTCCGGACCCTGCAAAAGAGCCGCGAGCAACTGGACGCCATCCTTGAAGAATTGCGGGACAGCCTGAAAAAATTGAAAACCGGGGCGGAAGCGGACATCGAGCATATGCGCAGGGCCTATTCCACAGGCATGACAGGCGGCATCATCAAGGCTGTCGGCAGGGATTTGAGCCTTGCCTGCGGAGAGCTGGTTACGGTTCTGGCAAGCGGCAATCAGCCTCAGGCGGAAGCGCGCCTCAACGAAATCGTCCGCAGCTCGCTGCTTGCCGCGATCAGGGACAAACTGGGCGAGGTCAATACGCAAATCTGCAACGAATTTTCCATGTCACTGGAAGGTATGGATCACCTTCTGAAACAGGAAGAGATTGACGAGGCTTTTGTGGAGAGACTTTCACAGAAAGTGCAAACCGCCTTCACGGATATTCAGGCGTGGTTGCAACGTCCCGACGAAAAAGTGTCCGCCCTTGCGAACCTGGCCGGCAAGGGCACATGGAACATGGGCGCAAAAGTTGTGGGGAGCGGCCTCCTTGGAACAAGCCTTCTGGGAGCGACAGCCGGCATTGCCATGCCGGTCATCGGCGCTCTGCTCCTTTTCCTACCGGAGATCCTCGGCGCTTTCTTCAAGAATGCGAACAGAGAAAACGTGAACGCCGCCATTCGCGGCAAACTGGAAGGTGAGGTTTTCCCTGCCATCAAGAGCAGGCTGCGGGACAGCCTGCCCGCCCGGCTGGAGGAGCAGGTGGGGATCATGATTGAGGCGGCGCGCAACCAGTATGAAGCCCTCATTGCCGAAAAAATGAATATCATCAGGGAAACCGCAGAAGGGCAAAATGCCGAACGTCAGGAGCAGGAGCGGAAACAGCAGGCGCTGGAAGCCGCCCGTAACGAAGTCATGACCATATTGAATGATCTGGCCTCGTGCCGAAACTGAGGAGGAACGCCATGTCCGAGCATCTGAAAAACATGCTGGCCGCACTGGACAATATAGCAGTCCGTTATGATGACGCCATCGGCAGGGACGCCCGGGAACTCATCCGGGAATACGGCGTCAGCGACGTCGGGGAGCTGGAAAAAAATCTGGCCGCACTTGCCGACGATTACCGCCTGTTGCGCATCGGCATCATCGGCAGGGTCAAGGCCGGCAAGTCCTCCCTGCTCAATGCCGTCTTCTTTGACGGGGAAGACGTGCTGCCCAAGGCGGCCACGCCCATGACGGCCAGCCTCACGCAGCTGACCTGGGGGGAAGAGTGTTCCGCCACAGTGGATTACTTCACGGCGGACGATATCAAAAAGATAGAACAGGATAACGGAAAGTACGAGGCTCTGTTCCAGCAGGCTTGCACAACCCTCCGGGAAAAGGCCATGAAAAAGATCGCCAATGCGGTCAGAAGCCTGAGTAAGACAGTATCCGACGAGGAAGAGAAAATCCGGCGCAAGGCGGCCAGAGGCATTGAGGACGAGAGCCTCACGGCATCGCACGATCAGTTCACCCGCATGCGCCAGTCCCCGCGCTTTCAGGAATTTGCCGCAGGCAAATCTCCAGACACCGTCAACGCCGCTGACAGAACCCGGCTCATGAAGGAGCTTGTC
>CASQEL010000004.1 GCA_949427775.1 uncultured Desulfovibrionaceae bacterium | reverse complement strand
ACGGACCGGATACGCGTTTTCCAGCGCGGGCAGCCGTGAAGCGCCGAAAACCAGCAGGTGCACTGGAGGGAGAGGGAATCGTGCCAGGCGCTCCAGGGTTTGGGCAAGGAGATCAAACCCCTTGTTGGGATCGGAAACCGCGCCGAATGCGCCGAAAAGGACGGTGGGGGCATTGGGAGGGATATTCAGCAGATGCCGGGCCGTTGCCTGTTCCACAGGCTGAAATATACGTACATCAACAGGATTCGGGATGACTTCACAAGGGTACGGGCCAAGCAGAGGGCTTTGGCGCACTCGTTCAGCCATATGGCGACTGGGAGCCACAACATGAGGCTGTAATCGTTGATAGGCCCGCATCTTTTGGTTGAAACTCAAACGAGCGGGATTGCAACGGCCCGAAGCCGCGAGTTGGAGGCAACGGCGGCAACCGGACAGATATTCCTTGCAGCCCTTGAGAATATGACAGCCGCCCGTAAACGCCCAGGTATCGTGCAATGTCCAGACGATCGGGCGTTGAAGCCGCCGCAAGGCAAAGGTGGGAATAAAACCATGGGCAATCCAGTGGAGGTGCAGGATGTCAGCCCGTTTTTTGTTTATGTCGTGATAGATGCGAGAGGGATAAAGGCCGGGGGTAAACAGGACCGAGCGGTCGCGTCCGGGGCAGCCATACAAAGGAAATTGATCCAGGCGCAAGGCCAGAGGTTGCATCGCGCGTCGCCAGCGCCGGGTGAGGGAAAAGCTGTCCGGGATATCCGCGGTGACGCGCAACACGCCGAGACAGGAACCAATACCTTGCTCCATGAGGGCGGTATGCAGACGTGCTGCCGCGATAGCCGCCCCGCCGCCGCTGTCATAGGTATTGCAGTGGAGAATATTCATCGCTCTATCAAATTTTTACCGAGAACAAGTCGGCCGAGTTTATTGATGGCGCGTACATGCAACGGAGGGGGAGCATAAACGGCTTTATAGGCGCGTTGTATATCGGCATCCACAAAAACATGCTCCGGCAGACGGGGAGAGGGAAGAGCGTGATGAATATCGTTGTCCCAACGGGTTGTAGCTGTCGTCGTGTGAGTTCCGGAGCCGAAGCCGATGTTGGTGGTATAGGAGCGCACGGGATTCAGACCGAGGCAACCGTGTTTGAAGCGGGCATAGTCCATCTGAATGGCCCATGAATCGATCGTTTTTTCTGCCAGTTGCGCGCGCAACATCGGGGACAGGTCTTCTCCACCGATGTTAAATGCCTTTTGCAGCGTCGGAGTAGCGGAAAAGAGCGTATAGTCCGGAACATCCCAGTCAATTTTTTGCCAGCGATCTTTCCAGGTCGCCCATCCTCCCGAGCAATTGAAGCGTGGAATGTAGTATACGTCATAGGGATAGGCGGACGGAATGGGCAACAGTGTGGGAGGAGGTGACCATGCGGAAATATTGAACACGGTAGTTTCCTCTTCATACCGATCGAGACAGTTATTCAGAAAATCCAGGGTATACGGAGAACAGAGGACATCGTCCTCCATGACGATCACTCTGTCGCATGTGGAAAACATATGCGTCAGACCATCAATGACGGAGGCGGCGCACCCCATGTTTTTTTCCCGCTCCATAACTTCGAGCGCCGCGAATCCGGCGGCGCTGCGCGCTACGGCGCGCGTGGCGTCTGTTGCGTTTTTTTCCTTATCCGTGCGTGGTCCATCACAAAAAATGGTCAGGCAGCTTTGTTTGGCCAGGGTGCTTTGGGCCAGGACCGTGAGCGTGTGTTGAAGCTGCTGTGGCCTGTTGAAGGCAAACATAACAATTGGAGCTAGCATATAAGGCACTCCTGAATTGTGGAAGCAATGTATTCAGTCTTTGTTGGACATTTTTGTAACATATTAGAGTATATCCGGCATACACCTTGCTTGTCTGAATTTTCTCCAAACAATACAGGCAAGACAATATAAAATAAGGCAGACCCAAGAAATTGCCGAGGTAACAACAGTAACGGGTGCGCAGACTCTCAAAACCCTTCAGCCAGGCAAATGTCCGGCAGATAGATTTGCTGCCGCGTCGTCCTTGAGTGTCGGATACGGCCAAGGCATTCCGTCGCTGGTTTTTTGAAAGCGTGTCGGAATTTACGAAAAATCTCCGGCATGACGCCAGCCTTGTTCCATCGTTGAAAATGTTCATGGATAGTGCTTTTTGAACTATAACAGCAGGGAATATGGTCCACTAACACCCTTTCCGGCATTTGCAGAGCATCCGGGCAGGAATCGTTCGCCGCGGGAGCGGTCGACTGCCGTTCTTTCGTCTGAATGGGGCAGGAAAGGATTTGCTACGCTCACACAACGCTGGGTTCATCGCGAAAAGCTGTGTCTCATATCGGAAATTTATCCAATTTTTTAAAATCAAAAAGCGTCCCGGAAATTCTCTGAATAGTTTTTATTATTTTACACATTAAATAGTTTCTTTAGTATATATTTTATGGGAAAAAGATTTGACGAGCCGCTACCTGTGAAGGATTTTTTATATATGGAATAGGGCGCTAAAAAATTTCCATTTTCCAATAAGAGCTCTTCAATGCTTCTTTGAAAAAAAATCAACAGTGATTTTTCATCAATAAGTTGTAAACTATTATTTGACAGAATAATTTTGTCTATTATTTTTAATATATTATCTATATTATAACGCAATGCAGTATCTTTCCGTGTATCATAACATAATGATACAAGTATTTCTGTATCATCGTTATCATATTCAATATGCAGCCTGTCCAGGTTTCTGCATACTACCATTTTATGCCACTCACTCTTTGCAGGCCGCTTAAAATGCCGATACCGCGTTAAAACATCTTCCTGATTTTCAGCAACAATTTTTGCATCAAACAAGGCACGGCACCAGAATTCATAATCTTCAGAACGTTGAAATGCATTATCATAGCAAAGTTGAGCCTCACGAATCTTTTTCAAATTGAAACATGATGTTGTTTGTAGTATTGAGCAATACAATAATAAACTTGCCGCGATTTCATTATGGTGCAACGGTGGATGAAATATTCCCTCTGCTTCATGAAAGCGTTCGATAGCACCGCTGGTAATGGCGACATTCGGATGAGCGTCAAGAAAGTCCACCTGTTTTTTCAGTCGATCCGGCATTGCAATATCATCAGCATCCAACCATGCCAAATATTCACCCTCAGCATGTTCCAATGCGGCGTTACGGGCGTGAGGTCTTCCTCTATTTTCGGGGAAAGTAATAATACGTATCCGCGGATCTGTGTATGCAGCTAAAATTGCTGCACTTTCATCCGTGGTGCCGTCATTGACAAGTAACAATTCAAAATCCTGGAATGATTGCGCCAAGATAGAATCCACAGCCTCACGAAGGTACGGCGCATCATTATAAAAAGGAACAGCTACGGTTACTTTCGGCATTAAAAAATACCTTGTCTTGCAGTATTAGCGAGAAATATTTTCTTCAACCAATGGCGCATGAAAATGTAAATTCTGCGCAACCATGGATGTTTCCATGCAAAAATATGCAACCAATCATCTTTGACGAGGTATACAAGGCGACGATGAGCGCATATTTTCAGCGTATTGAGATAGGGACGCTCTTCTGGAAGGGCATGTTGCAAGTATGCCGTATTCATTCGGGCACGGCCTTCGCATGCTGCCGTTTCTTTCAAAAGTTCTTCCCAAGCATCGTACACCCGTGAAGGGGTGAATTGTTGGGCTTCGATTTGCCCCTGTTTTCCCATGGCGGCGCGCAAATTTTCATCGGACATGAGTTGGCGCAGACATTCCGCCAAACTCCGGCTTGTCATATGTTCCGCCAGCAGACCTGTCCGGCCATGTTTGACGATTTGATTGGTCCCGCTGCACTCGGCGAATCCCACGACCGGCAGCCGCATGGTCATAGCTTCGGTCGTTGACAAGCCAAAACCCTCAAATTGAGATGGGATGCAAAAAATTTGTGCTTTCTTGTAGTGAATCTCAGGGTGCTCCGTCGTTCCGGGGAGGCGCACCCTATCTTTCAATCCATAAGCATGAACCTGCTTTTCAAGACGTTGTTTTTCCGGGCCGTCGCCCCATATTTCCAATTTCCATTCGGGGAAGCCGGATGCCAGATGGGCAAATGCTTCTACCAGCAGTGCGTTCTGCTTGAAGGGATCAAGACGTCCCATGGAAATAATGATTTTTTCTTTTTCAGAACACTGTGCGGGGTATTTCAGGTTTGCGTCCAGCCAGACAGGATTAGGGATGATGCGTGTTCTGTTGTGAAGAAATTCCGGGATGGAGGAAAGATATTCCGGGAACAACAGGTGGATGCGATCCGCTCCGCTCATGGCGGCCAATCGTTCTGTGCGGTTCCAGGCTACCGTATCTATCGCATTGGGGCCGCCATGTTCGGAATAAATCCAGGGAATGCCACTGTCCCATAAAGCGGCACACCATAGAAGATGTCTGCCGGAGCTGTATGGCGAAAGGCAGACATCCGGCTTGCAATTTCTGATTTGTTGGCGAAAAAGTTCAAGATCGCGTTGAAGACCATTATACGTGTACGCAACACGCACCACAGCATCATGAAGAGGGTAAAAAGGTACAGCAAAGATGTCGGTTGTAAATAAAAAAACAGTATGCTTTCGTTCCGCAAGGGTGGAAGCAAGAGCACAGTTCCATCGAGGAAGACCACCAGGGGTGGAAAGTCCGTATCCGTCAATAAGAATTTTCATAATATTTTGAAAATTTTAAATAATTTTTTTGATAATGGAATGTTTTACAAAGCTGCCGACCATACGCATTGTCCAGTATAGGATTTTTATCGGTGAAAGTGGAGCGATACCGACATAGAGAAATACAAATCCGGTACACCAAAGTCTTGGAGCATTATCGCGGCAAAAATGAAACCAAAGATGCGAGATCTTTTCCCGAACAAGTTGTTGTGAATAAAAAGAAGGCAGCCTGGTATGATAAATTTTCCGTACCCACTGTGCACAGGCAAGAAACTGGGACATGGAAATACCTATGCCTGAAGAAAAGAGTAAATTGTGAGATACACACTCTTCTTGATGAGAGAGAAGACCAAGGGTATCAAGCATCATACAACGTATTTTATTTGCCTGACTACATTGCTTTTGCCTGTATTTATCCCTCGGAACGTCCGGATGCATACGATAACGCAGCAGCACTTGGGGAATGTTGGCAAAGAGTACATCATCATACGCGCTTAGACGAACCCACAGGTCGTAATCCTCCGCAGGCACACGTAGAACATCATAGCCGCCAGCTTTTTGGAGAATAATATTTTTTCTAAAGACAACAGTAGGATGAAAAAAACTGCTATTAAATAATAATGCAGTGCGTATTGAAGCATTATCACTGGGACATGTATGGACAATGCCGGTTTCGTATTCTTCAATAAAAGTGCCGCAAATTGCCACTTCCGGATGCTGTTTCATGAAATTAAACTGTATTTCCAGACGTTGTGGATAGGCCCAATCATCAGCATCCATGCGCACTATAATATTGGTCGTACTTTTTTTGATTCCAAAATTCAGCGCCGCAGCTATTCCTTCACTTTTTTCATTTGAAAAAATACGGATTCTGGGATCAGAGATTTTTTTTAGTATACCGAGCGTGGCATCTGTAGAACCATCGTCGATTACAATGCATTCAAATTCGGAAAAAGTTTGTGACAAAAGTGATTGAATAGATTCACTTATGTATTTTTCTCCGTTTCTTACGGGCAATACTATACTGACTTGAGGTGAATTCATACTCTTTTCAGTCAAATAAAATCCAGTTTTCCGGGCAGGGATTTTGTTCTCTTCGCATTTTTGGTACAAACCACTGCTTGGGAGCACAAATAATTCCTTTTTGTGAGAGCCATGCTCCCCACCAGGAGAATGATGAATTGGCGATTATATGATGCCTGCAAAGAGTCATGAGATGCATGTCATGGCAGCAAGTTTTTTCATTATGCAAATCTACAACTGTTGTGGGAAGATTAAAGGTATCCAAATTGCTTTTGCACCATTCCGGTTCATCACTGAAAACAAATATATAGGGACTGTTTGTATGTTTTTTTATATATAACAACGATTCATTATAGTATTTCTGCGAGCATATATTATAAATTCCTTCATTTTTACTATTCGATACATAGTCTCCTCTGCGCACATGCAAGGATACAGCGTCAGGAGTCGCCAGTATTTTTCTGGCCAAGTGGCATGAGTCCGCAGGAAGCGGCGGGAATGTAAAATCTTGTAAAATTTGTTGCCGATAATCTGAAAAATATTTCTCAGACTGCCAATAACCGTCCAAATAAACTGGAAAAGATATATTTTTTATATCCTTACAATAAGTAAAACATGGCTCCTTGATGTATGCTTTCGTAAAAGAACGCTGTTTATGAAATACAGTTCTGAAAAGATAGCGCAGATAATTTTCTTTGGCATATATCAGTGAATCAATTTCTTTTTGTGTTGCCAGATTGTAATGAACAGGAAAAATATCAAGCTGAAATTTTCTGGGTGTATACCCCTCCATGTTGGAAAACCAGCTTGTATCAAGCTTCAGAGATTGCTTGCTGCGTAAGGAAAGAGCGCGTCCCATGGCATACTGGAACATTTGATTTCCAAGACCACCACATAGCTTTATAATAATTTTGCGCATCATTGTTTTCTAGCCAGGCAGTGGTATCCAAAACAACATAATTCATCAGACTTTTTATCAGATAATAACATTTTTGATAACAAATAGAGAGCCATATGTAAAATAATTTTATCTATTCGAGATATTTTTTCTCTCTCCATATAAGTTTTGCAAATATACGGTATGCGATTAAGCTCTTGCAGTAAAAATGAAGAGAAATTGCCATTTGGTATAAGCTCTTCAATGGCAAATTTTTTCTTATCAAGCCAATACGTATACCAATATTTGGAAAAGCCGGTGCTGAAATAATAAGGGGCAAAATGGGTAAATGAGGCAAATGGTGCAGTAATGATCAAATACCCATTGGGCTTGAGAAGGCGATAAAATTCATCCAGCGCAGCGAGTGGATCGGGTAGATGTTCAAAAACTTCAATGCACATAATCGCATCAAAGCTTTCGTCTGCTTCAGGAATGTCCGTAATATCAGAAACAATATCCAAAGAATTTTGATCCCATGAAGCCGTTTGCAAACCTTCTCCATTACCTTTTCCGTCATATTGCGCAAAATCTTGTGAAACATAGTCAAGATGAGTACAATATTGTTTTTTTGATTGTTCTCCTGCTCCTGCATCCAATATACGCAACCCGCTGGGAAGTTTTTTTAATGTATTTTCTAACCAGACTTCCCTTGGGAATGCGTTCAAATCATCGCTTTTAATTGGAAAAAATTTATGGAGTACAGCTGAAAGCATAGTATTATTGTCCTATTTTTTGAATTGAAAGCAACCACTATTGCCTTCAAATCTCCCTGTGGATCGAAGGGATCTCCATAATGCTCAAGGCAGATATGTTCAACTACGTGCATGCAGGATATTTTCTTGCATGTTTTTCCTGCACAACAGGAAGGATATGTAAAAAATATCCAGATAAATGTATATGGTATATTAAGTTAAACGCATGTGCATCTCATACTAAGGTGCATGTGAGGCGATGCAGTATGGTATGTATTCATGTTTATGAGTTATTGTGAAAAAAACTTTCACAATTTTTTTGCTCGTACATGATATCCAAAACATAAAAACTCTGCAGAATTTTTATCTTCCTTCAAAACTTTCGAAAAAAAAGATTTTGATATGTGTAGGGCAATTTTATCCAGTCGACTCATTTTTATGTTAGTATATTTAGAGACTATTTGAGGAGTTCTATGCAATTCCTGCAGCATAAAAGAATGAAAGTTTCCATTGGGAGTCAATTCGGTTATGGAAAATCCAGCTTCGGTAAGATGTTTTTTATACCAGTAGGGAGAAAAACCCGTATTGAAAAAAAATGGCGAAAAATGTGTGCAAGAGCAGAATGGCGCGGTTAAAATCAATTCACCACCCGACTTCAAAAGCCGATTGAATTCCTTCAAAGCTGCCAGAGGATTTGGAAGGTGCTCAAAAACCTCCGTACATAAAATTACATCAAAGCTCATATCTGGCTCTGGTATAGCACATATATCGCTAATAATATCAAGTTGTGTCTGATCCCATATTTTTGACTGTATACCGCAGCCATCTCCTTTGCCATCATACTGTGCAAAATCTTGTGAAATATAATCAAGATGCGAACAGTATTGTTTTAAAGCAAGTTGTCCTGCACCAGCATCAAGTATTCGGGCTCCATGCGGGACAGTTGCAAGTGTTTTTTCTAACCATTGTAAACGGACTTGCCAGTTATGGATGGGGCCAGCAACAGGGAACATGCGATATAAAAGACTTTTTAAAATCCTTTTAATTCCTTCTTTTTTGTTCTTCATTTTTTTTTCAATTAATTTTTTAAAAAGAATTGTACGTGTCTGTAGCACGCATTGTATAAATTTTAAGGCGTGGAAATGCACATTTAAAGGATTTCGGCATATACGGAGGTAGTTTTTGTTTATAGAAGGTGTATAGCGAGAATAAAATATATCTGTATTCCGTTTTATTATTCTCTTAAATCGTTCCCACTTTTCGGGTGAGTAGGCTGCCATGGTCAATGAAGCATTGCTGACATTGCCAATCATAGCAAAAACTTTATAACCTTTTTGTTTTGCACGAAAGCAAATATCCATATCATCATTATATAATGGAGCATACACTTCATCAAGATAACCATGTTCCAAGAGAAAACTGCGCCTGATGATTAGAGGTCCCCTCATGACAGCATCAACTTCAAAAAAATATTTTTTTAAATTGGGGTCTGTAGCTGCATCCTGACGCCAGTATACTTCATCCTGCGAAATTTGAATCTGGCCATTACCTGTAAGATTACTTGTGCCTCGAGGGTAAAAATTTACTCCGGCTAAACATCCAAGGATGGCTACAGCAGGGGTTTTCTCTAAAAATACTATTGCTTCAATAAAAAGTGTTGGATCATTTATAAAAGTATCATCTTGAATGATAATACAATATTTTCCTGTAGATTTTTTCAAACCGATATTATTTGTCTTTACCTCAAAAATATCAGGGGTAACTTCATATGTTACAGGATAGCTATTTCTCCTATCATAAAATCTTCGTACCTTCTCTTCAGTTTTATCTTTACATCCATCAAATATTATATGAACTTCCACATTTTTATAAGCAAGACAACAGGCATGCAGCTTTAACAAGAGTTCAATAATTGTCTCTTGCTTGTTAAAAACTGGGAGTATTATACTTATGTTGGGATATAAATCTTCATTACGTAATATAGATTTAATGGATTCTTCAAGATTCAACTTAAACGAACTATGAAAATAATTATAATATTCGATAGTTTTATTTTTCAAACGAGCTATTTCTTCTCTGGGTATATGAAGAACATCATAAATAATTTTTCTATTATTTACGCTATTTAACTTCGCCTCCAGTGTACCTAGCGGAAAAAAATCAATCCCACAACGATCTGTTCCCATGGGAATTATTCCGTGCGCCATTGCTTCAACAAGCGTTCCCACTTGTCCCTCTTCAATAGACGGGCACAGCATAATATCTGTTTCACTCATTAGACGAATATACTCTGTGGAGCTATGCTGCAGCCATCCATAAAAATGAGCTTTTCCTTTAAGTTTATCTAATATATCGTCTAATTTTGAAGAGTATTGCTGATTAGAAATGTCACCAGCAATGTGTAATACAAAATCAATGTGTTGGATTGATATATCTGTGAATAGTTCATGTATGATGTCAAAACCTTTACGTAGTCCAATATCTGAAACAATATAGCTGAAAACAATTGGTCCAGTATTATTTTTTGCTACTGGCAATATTTTTTCTTGAATCCCATAATTAAAAAATTTGCACTTTCTTAGTGGAAATCCAGCATCCAAAAAAGATTGCATTGTAAAATTATTCCCAACACCTATAACATAATCAATAGAATTCAATATATTACTGAAATTGGCTAGATGATTCTCTGAAATATGCAACTCACCAACTTCATGTTTAAGTGATCCAACTATTTCATGCAGCAACTTATATTGCTTTACAGGAGGATTATTAACGGCAAACAGCACTCGATGTTTTGCCTTGATACGCTTTGAAAATTGTTGATAGTTTTCTACTATTCCAATATAAAGTTCATAGTCTTTACCAGAAATACTTTCGAATTCTGTTTGATCCACATATTCTACATCGCCATAAAGAGAAAGAATTTCATAGAGTGCACATGCAAGGATCTGTGCCGAAGAGCCCCAATATCGATGCTCCTCTTGCAAAAGCAATGGATTATAATGTCGTTTCGAGTAGCTCAGTAAAATTTTCATTCACAATGCCTCACTTTCAAAGTAAAATTGGGGCGATATGGACTAGGGTATGCGTAGGGATAAGGTGAATTTTGAGCTTCAGCTACTTGTATCTGCAATATTTCAAGATAATCACAGAGAGTTTCTCCTTGAGTTCCTGCCGATATTCCTATATTATAAAATCCAGTAGACAACATTATTTGTTGAAACTCCCAGCACACTTCCAGTACAGAATTTGCACAAATTTTCATTGTACGCTCAATCATAGCCAAATTAGCGTCAAGTACACGTACTCCCAAAGAACTAAAAAAAATACATCCTATACTGACCCCTTCAACTGTGGCATTACATGAGAATTTTGCTTTAATTGTTACTTTATCTCCAGGATGAATAATATTTAATCTTTTTTCACCATCTGCTCCACCAGCACTCAGCTCACAAGAAAGTAGCGCCATTTTAGAGTATCGTGCAGCATTTGGTGATAACTCTACACTCCAACCTGAAGTTTCTGGATGGCCCATTGTATAGGCGCGCATTACTTCATTAATATCGTTATCCAAGTTAAGAGTTCCATTTTTTATAAGCAACCCCCTGCTGCACAGTTGAGAAACTGCACTGATATTATGACTCACAAACAGCACAGTTCTTCCCTCTCTCCCCACCTCCTCCATTTTCCCCAGGCACTTCTTTTGAAACTCCGCATCCCCTACGGCCAGCACCTCATCCACCACCAGGATTTCCGGTTCCAGATGCGCGGCCACGGCAAAGGCAAGCCGAACGTACATCCCTGAGGAATAGCGTTTGACAGGGGTATCCAGAAACTTTTCAATTCCGGCAAAATCCACGATTTCGTCAAACTTGCGTTTGACCTCGGCCCGACTCATTCCCAGGATCGCGCCGTTGAGGAAGATGTTTTCCCGACCGGTCAGCTCCGGATGAAAGCCCGTACCCACTTCCAGCAAACTGGAAAGGCGTCCGCGCAGCGTAATGCGTCCCTCCGTGGGATCGGTGATACGGGAGAGGAGCTTGAGCAACGTGGATTTTCCCGCGCCGTTGCGACCGATGATGCCGACGCGCTCGCCGGGCTGAACCTCAAAGGAGACGTCGCGCAATGCCCAGAAATCTTCCACCTCCGATGGCGCGCACGCCGAGGTGTTGAAACGTCGCCGCACGGCGGCGGGAATTTCGCTCAGCAACTCGCGGAACGTTTTATACCGTGCCTGTCCCCGGGCGGCATGCCTGATGCGGTATTTTTTTCCCAGTCCTTCAACCTTGATGATCGCGCCCATGCTCTTCCCCTAAATGACGTCGGCGAATGTTTTTTCTGTGCTTCGGAAGTAGCGAATGCCCATCCACAGCAGAGCGGCGCAGATGATCATGGATACCGACAACGAAAACGCCGGAAAGGGAATGCTGCCCAGCACCGCCCAGCGAAAGCCGTCGATGACGCCGACCATGGGGTTGCAGGCGTAGAGCGCCTGCCATTTTTCCGGGATGATGCCGCTGGAAAAGCCCACCGGCGAAACATAAAGTCCGAACTGGGTGATAAACGGGACGATGTGGCGGAAATCCCGATAGGCGACGTTCAAGGAGCAGAGCAGGAGTCCCGCGCCCAAGGCCAGCAACCCCGCAAGAAGAATGAGGGGAATGACGCAGATGATTTGCGGCGGGGGCAGGAAACTGTAACACAGCATCAGCAGCAGCAACAGACTGAAGGAGATGCACATGTCCACGCCGTTCACCATCACGCCGGCGGCGGGAATGGTGATCCGGGGAAAGTAGACTTTGGAAATCAGTCCGGCGTTGCCCACAAGACTTTCGCTGCAACTGGTGAGCGAAGCGCTGAAAAACTGCCAGGGCAGCATGGCCGCGAAGACCATCAGGGCATAGGGCGTGTCCCCCTGCGAGGGCAGTTTGGCAAGCTTGCCGAATACGACAGTAAAGACGATCATTGTCAGCAAGGGACGCAACACCGCCCACAGCACGCCCACGACCGTCTGCTTGTAGCGCACGGCGACATCCCGCCACGCCAGGATGAAGAACAACTCCCGGTATCGCCAGAGATCACGCCAGTACTGGCGCTCCGTACGTCCGGCTTCCAGGATGATTTCCGTGTGCGGCTGCGTATCCGTGTCGCGCGATATGCCTGTCATGCTATTCCCCACGCTCAAACACCTCAAATCCGCTCTCCCGGCAGACCTTGTCCCGTTGCGCGATCTGCATGTCTTCCCGCACCATCTCGGCGACCATGTCTTCAAAGGTGACGCGCGGTCGCCATCCCAGCTTCGCATGGGCCCTGGCCGGATCGCCCAGCAGCGTTTCCACTTCCGTGGGACGGAAGTAGCGCGGGTCGACCCGCACGAGAACCTCTCCCGTTTTGATGTGGCAGACAATTTCCCGTCCGGCGGCTTTTTTCAACTGATGCGCATCCACGGCGCGTACAATGCCGACTTCGTCCACACCCGATCCGTTCCATTCGAGGGAAAGCCCCAGTTCCGCGGCGGCGGCGTTGACGAAATCACGCACGGAGAATTGCCGTCCCGTGGCGATGACGAAATCGTCCGGCGCATCCTGTTGCAGCATCAGCCATTGCATCTCCACATAATCACGGGCATGGCCCCAGTCGCGTTTCGCGTCCAGGTTGCCCAGGTAGAGCGACTCGTTCAGACCCAGCGCCATGCGGGAGAGGCCGCGGGTAATCTTGCGGGTGACGAACGTCTCGCCGCGCCGGGGCGATTCGTGGTTGAACAGGATGCCGTTGCAGGCGTACATGCCGTAGGCTTCGCGGTAGTTCACCGTAATCCAGTAGGCGTAGAGCTTGGCGCAGGCGTAGGGAGAGCGGGGATAGAAAGGCGTGGTTTCCCGCTGGGGGATTTCCCGCACCTTGCCGAACAGTTCGGACGTGGATGCCTGATAAAAACGGCAGCTTTTTTCCATGCCCAATATGCGGATGGCCTCCAGCAGACGCAAGGTGCCCAGGGCGTCCACGTCAGCGGTATATTCCGGCGAGTCGAAGGAAACCTTGACATGGCTCTGCGCCGCCAGGTTGTACACCTCGTCCGGGCGAACTTCCTGCATAATGCGGATCAGATTGGAGGAATCGCTCAGGTCGCCGTAATGGAGCATGAAACGGCGATCCCTGGTGTGCGGGCTCTGATACAAATGATCGATACGATCGGTATTGAAGGAGGAAGCCCGGCGCTTGATGCCGTGCACTTCATAGCCTTTCTGCAGCAGAAATTCGGCCAGATAGGCGCCATCCTGACCGGTAATGCCGGTGATCAGGGCTTTTTTCATGGAAACTTCCTTTCAAATCTTCGAGAAGACCGACGTATCCGGGCGGCATGCGGAACAGTCGGAACCAGGACAGGCCGCTCCCTCCGGAGGAACGACGCGGGGCCTTTTCTCCCGCGGATGCCGTCCGCATGCATGTGTTTGTCGGGGGAACGCCACGGACAGGAAATTATTGTTCCTCCCACAGGGAAAATTCCCAGTTCCGTGTCTGTCCGAAGACCCAACGGCCTTGTTTGTCGCCGGTGACCGGGTCAATATATATGGAAAGCAGACGCACGTCCACCCGATCCTTCCAGCGGGCATTGCCGCCGAACAGGAAATTGCCCAGTCCCCAGGCCACGAACGTGCGACGGGGCGAGGATTCCAGAATACTGAAGGCCCCGTAAAGGTGGCTGTGCGCAAAGAGCACCACGTCGGCTCCGGCGTGTGCGAACAGCCGGGCCCATTGCGTCTGGCGCGGTGAGGCTTCGATCTGCCCCTCGATGCCGTCATGAGCGTAAACGACAATGATTGCGGCGGGATCGCGCAGGCGCACCTCCCGGATGATCCGGAGCAGGGCCGGATAGTTGAGGGTCGCCAGGGTCGGACCGCTGCCGATCTGGGACATGGGCGAACCCGCAAGAAAATAGAGGCGTGGTCCCCATGGGGAATCCACATGCAGGGGGACGTAGGCCCCCCGTTCGTGGATGCCGTTGTGACGCAAGCCCTGCTCTGCGAAAATACGCAACAAATTGCCCGCGCCCTCTTCATAGCCGTCGAAGACGTGATTGTTGGCAGTGCCGGCCGCCCCGTTGGCAAACCGCATCTGCTCGAAAAAACGCCCGTCGGCATGAAAAAGGAATGTGTTTTCTTCCTTGGAGATAGAGGACAGGCCGGAGGTTTCGCAGTTCCAGACAAACAGCGAAGCCTGGCCGATGCGTTCCCGCGCCGCATCGCTGAACAGTCTGTCGGGCGGCCAGACATACATGCGTCCGGCCGGCGTGACGTCGCCCGCCGCGAGGATTTCCAGCGCCCGCGCGGGGAGAGGCAGGATTCCCCACAGCAGGCAGATCAGCAACGGAAGCCAGGGGCGGGGGGATGGCGGAGCGATCGCGCGCCTCACCGGCGTTCGGCCCCGGACGCGCGCCGGGGAACGCCGATGCCCGGAGGCTTCCGTTTCCTCTGGTTCCATCGTTATTGCTGCGCCACTTTTCGGCCCAGTTCTTCCAGCAGGGTCGCCAGCTTGTTCACGATGGGATGTTCCAGCGGCAGGCCGTGCGTGCGGGCGATGTTCCGCATGTTCCGGTAGGTGAGTCGGCAACGGTTCTGGTCATCTTCCCAGATCAGCAGTTTGAGGGGAAGATCCAGAGCGATGCTCGGCGCCAACTGCATGAGCAGCGTTCCCACAGCCGGATTGCCGAATGCCAGCACTGTGCTCGGCCGCAGCGCCAGTCCGGCCTCCGCGGCGTAGCGATCCTGTTCGAACTCCGCAAAAATGCGCAATCCCTTGTTCTCAATGCAATTCCTCAACAGCTCGCGGACCTGCGCCGGCGTGTCGCGGCACAGCACATGAATAAGCGCATCCATTTTCAGCGTCCCTCACGTCCCTGGTATGTGTTTATTGAAATATAAAATATCGACGGCCCCGCACAGTCGCAGGCGTCTCCTCCGCAGCCGACCGACCGCCGCGGAACGGCGCTCCGGATCGGGGAGGGCGGCGGCATCGTCCCGAAACGGCGACCTATCCGCGCTACGACTTTTTTTCGCTGCTTTTTCCTGTGGTTTTATGCTTCGGCGCCTGTTTCCCGGAGGAGGCTTTTCGGGATTGCCGAGCGTTTTTTTGTTTGGAACTCTGCGTCTTGCCCTTGTTCTGTTGCGCCAGCACGGCCTTGGCGTCGGGATCGCCGTTCCTGGCGGCCAGTCGATACCAGCGGTCGGCCTCCGTGAGATTGCGGTTCACGCCGGTACCCTGCTCGTACATCAGACCGAGACTGAACTGGGCGGCGGGATCTCCCTGTTCCGCGGCCTTGCGGTACAATTCCACGGCCTTGCCGTAGTCCTTGAGCACGCCTTTGCCTTGCTCGTAAAGAAATCCCAGGTTGTACTGCGCTCCCGCATAGCCCAGTTCCGCCGCGCGCCGGTACCAGACGGCGGCCTTTTTGTAATCCTGGGGATAGCCGCGTCCTTCGGCATACATGTAGGCCAGATTGTTCTGGGCCTTGGCGTGATCCTGATCAGCGGCCTTCTGGAACCATTCGACGGCGCGGGTGTCGCTCTGCGCCGCGCCGCGACCGTTCATGTACATCCATCCCAGAGAGTACTGAGCCGCCGCAAGCCCCTGTGTGGCGGCTTTGGTGTACCACTCCAGGGCTTCCTGTTCATTTTTTTTGACGCCCCGGCCGTTGGCGTACATGAAGCCCAGATTGTACTGGGCCGTGGCGTGTCCGCCCTCGGCGGCCTTGCGGAACCAGCGCACGGCTTCGGCGTGATTGCGCTTGACGCCGCGTCCTTCGGTCAGCGCCCCGGCGTAGCTGTTCTGGGCGCTGGTGTCGCCCTTTTCCGCGGCCTTGCGGAACCACTGGGCGGCTTTGGACGCATTTTTTGTGACGCCCTGTCCGGCCTCGTACAGGCGGCCCACAAAGTACATGGCCTCGGCGTCGCCCTGATCGGCCAGGGGTTGCAGTATCTTGTACGCCGTGCCGAAGTCTTTGCGTTCCAGGGCGTTTTGGGCGTCTTCCATGGGACCGGCCTGCGCGGGCAGCGTCCAGCATCCCGCAAGAAGCAGCAGCATCACAAGAAAAGAGAGGCGATTCACGAAGATTCTCATAGCGTTTCAAGAGTGTTGATCCATGCGGGCTCTATAGGGCCGTCCACGGTCAGGGCATACCGGGCGCACCAGCGGGCGCGGGCTTGCTGCACCGGCGCGCTGTTCCACCATGCGGGCACGTCGTCCCAGATGCGGCGCAGGTGCATGGCGGCGGATTCCGCCGTGGGATGCCAGATGTCCGCCGCCGCCAGCTCGTCCAGGGCGGCTTCGGTTTCGGGACACACTCCCCATACCGCGCGATCCCAGAACAGCACCATGGGCACGTTGGCGGCCATGGCCAGTTCCAGGGTGGTGCCGTGGTGATCCAGCACCAGCAGGCGGCAGGAAAGCATGTGCGGGTCCAGAGGACCGACGCACAACCGCACGTCCGGAAAGCGGGGCAGCAGCCAGGGGGCGTCGTCCAGCGTGCCGGGAACGGGGAAGTACGGGCGATAGAGGCACCGCCGGTGGATATGGCGGGGCAGGGCCTCGAAAAACCATTGCTTGTCGTCCCGGTATTGCACGTATTGTCGCGGCGTCGGGCGGCAATCCATGCGGTAGGGAAACACCGGCATCTCCGTGCCCACATAGAGCAACAGGCCGCTGTCGTCTTTGTGCGCGTTGCGCAGGCGCGCCAACTGCCCGTGGGGCAGCGGCAGGAAATTGCCTTGCAGGGAGGACTGCGAAGTCCATCCCCAGGTGATGAACGCATGCTGGCGGTACTCCGTCAGGGGCGCCATGGTATCGGTGCGGACATGGCCGTAGTTGCCGCCGTGCTGGATGAACACCAGCTTGTGCCCCTTGCCGCGCCAACGGGCCAGACGCAGACGGTAGGCCGTGTCTTCGTAGGCCGAAATGTGGGCCACGCGGGTGCGGGGGGCGGACGCGGGCGTCAGGCGCGCCGGATGCCGGGCCCGCCGGAGGGATTGCGGCAGAGAGGCCAGCAGCAGGGGCAGTGGAGGACAGGGCAGCGCCGGGCGTGCGCCCGCATAGTCGGTCAGCGGCCGGGAGCGGTCGATGACCGTGCGGTTGCGCCGCAAGGCCAGGGAAAATGCGAGGGATTGTCGCAGGCTGAACCCCTTGATGCGCGGGAACGGCAGGCGGAGCAGCAGGCGTCGCGCCGCCTCGCGCAGGGCGCGACGTGGTCCGGCGCTGCCGTCGGCCGGTTTCTCGTCGCCATAGACGGCCCGCACGGCGGGCAGGTACTCCCTGTCCCAGGCGGCGGGCCGGATCGGTTCCAGCAACCGGGAGAACAGCCAGTGGTTGTAGTCATGTCCCAGGGCTCCGTACAAAACGAAGTCCTGTTCGGTGGCGAAAGAGAAGGCGCAGTCTTCCGGCAGCAGGGGCACGCGCAGAGGCATGTGGCCCCATTGGGCGATCAGGGCCGTCAGGCGCAGGCTTCGCTCCACAATCTGCTGGGCGGCCATGATCAGCCAGGAACCCAGGGCCATATCCCAGTAGGCGCGCGGCAAGGCGTCGGCATGGGGACACAGCGCGGCGGCCACGTCGGGCACGCTTTCCGCGGCCAGGGTGCGAACCTGTCGCACGGCCGTTTCCAAAGCCTGCGGCGTCGCCAGAGGCTCCGGGCCGAAGGCGTAGCGATCTTCCCAGTCGGGGAACAGATCTTCCCGGCCGACAAAACACCAGGGGCCTGCCGCCAGGTGGGTTTCCGGCGTGGCGTCCGCGGGCATGCGCCCCAGAACGAGCGTGCGTGGAGCGGGCATGGACATTCTTACTCCACGTCTCCCCACTGGAGAACGGTATCTTCCGGCAGATCCCGGCGGGCCTTCATGCCCAGCACGGTGTCGTAACAACGCGGGCTGATGCCGTGGGCCGGACGCTTCCAGGTCAGATCGTCCCTGCCGATGACGGTTCCGGCGGGGATGTTCCGGGCGGCCACGAGGGAACGCCGGGCGTTGCGCCGGGCCGGTTCCTCGGATTCCAGAGCCTGTATTTTCAGCGGACCGACAGCCGACAGGGTTCGGGCCATACGGGCGCGGAACAGACGCAGATCGTCCTTGTCCATGGCATGGTAGTGGTCGTTTCCGGGCAGCGTCTTGTCATGGGAAAAGTGTTTTTCCAGAATGCGCGCCCCGAGCAGGGCGGCGACTTCCAGGATCTTCATGTCGCCGGGCAGCGTGTGATCGGAATAGCCGATGACATGCTGCGGGAAATGCCGCGCCAGAGCCGGGATCATGCCCAGCGCCGCGTTTTCGTCCAGGGTGGGATAGTTGAGCACGCAGTGCAGCAGAGCCAGCCTGTTGCCTTTGGCTTCGATCCACTCCACGGCCTCGGCGATCTCGTGCAGGTACGCGGCCCCGGTGGACAGGATGATCGGCTTGCCGAAGTCGCACAGGAACTGAATGAACGGCTTGTTGGTGATATCCGAGGAGGAAATTTTGTAGACGTCCATCAGGTCGTTGAGAAATCTGGCGGATTCCACGTCGAACGGCGTGGACATGAACGCGATGCCCGCCGCGTCGCAGTGTTTTTTGAGCGCCTCGAATTCGTTTTTCCAAAATTTGTCATGCTTTTGGAACAGTTCGAACTGACTGCGCGTGGGTTCCCTGCTGGTGTCCCAGTAGGCGGGGGAATCTTTGGAGGCCAGCGTGGCGGCCTTGTAGGTCTGAAACTTGATGGCGTCCGCGCCGGCTTCGGCGGCTTCGTCCACCAGACGGCGGGCGATGTCCATGCTGCCCTCGTGATTGACCCCCGCCTCGGCGATGACATAGGGCATGCTCAGGGCGTCCCGGGGCGCGGTTGGGGCGAATATATCCGGAATGTTCATGATGTTTCTCCGGCCGGACGGCGGCCCGGCGCAGTTGCGGGAAATAGGTGTCGCCGGGGATGACGGCGGCGTCATTTCCTGTTGTGTAGCCTGTCTGCCGACGAAAGGGAAGTGGCGGTTCGCCGGTGGGACAGGCTTGCGCCATACCGGAAAAACGGCTATTGAAAAGGTGCCGGGAAAGTGTGCTACCACTATCCCGGCAGGCACGGCGCATGAGCGCCCCCCTTGATGTCACGCGGTTTGGCAGCATTGTTTACGCCCCCGCCCGGTGCCGGCCGGACGGGGGTCTTTGCTTACACTACAGCCGGGACGAGGCCCGGAGCATCAGACAAAGGAGCGTCAGCAGCGCCAGGAGAACAAGGCGTCTCATGCGGCCAACCTCCTTTATCCTCAAGCGGAAGTCTGCGCCGTGCCGGGCGCATGGAGGAAACCGCGCAACAGGCATTTTCTGACGCGCCCGGCGGAGGAAGGCAACCAGGCGTTCGGCGCGCCGGCGTTGCCATCCGAACGCCGAAACGCTATCCTGCCGCCCGGCGTCGGCGGTTGCGCGGGCGCAAGGAGACGCTTATGCTGCGTACTATACTCATTATCGTCGCGCTCTGTGCGGGGCTGGCCGTTCTGTTGACCATGCGGGCTCCCGGCGGCCAGGGCACCCTGACCTTGCGGCCCGGCCCGACGTTTCCGACCGATCGCAAGGCGGATCTCGGCCGGACCATCGCCCGCATCGTGCCCCATTGTCCGGGGCTGGCCCGTTTCGGCGGCGAGGTGACGTTTACGGATCTGCGCGTTGCGGGACAGGAGACGCGCATTACGTTTACGGTGCCGGAACTGCCCGCCATTCCGGCCGCATGGGGGCGTTTCGACGCGCCGTGCGTGTATGTGGCGGAGGGCGACATGCTGCGTATTTCCGGCGCGGCGTGTCAGGCGTTGTGTCTGGGCAAACCGGCGGAACCGCCGCGGGACGAACTGCTTGTGGATCTCGAACCGCGGCCGCAGGCGCAACCGCAGCAGTAGTCCGCGACGTTTGGGAGGCATCGCGTCTTGCGCGCGCGGGCAAGTCCGGGTATCGTCCCGCTTTCGTCGACGGTTCCGTAAATGTTTTCCAAGGGTGTTGCGGCGTCTCATGCCGTGGAGAGCGCCGCGCCGTTGCGCTTGTCTGTTCCGACGGACGGCGTTTTGCCGGGGGCTGTTCCCGAAAGGACGGTTGCCGAACGCCGCGCGGCGATCCGAAGCCGGACGCCGACCGCCGACTGCACTACAGCGTGTTTGGAGAAACGTATGGCTGTGTGTCCTCCCTCCGATTTTACCCCTGATTTCGCCAAGGGCAACGGCCTGGTAGCCGCCATCGCCCAGGACGACGCCACCGGCGACGTGCTCATGTTGGCGTGGATGAACGAAGAAGCCTGGCGCAAAACGCTGGAAACCGGCGAGGCGCATTATTACAGCCGCAGCCGTCGCGAGCTCTGGCACAAGGGCGGCACGTCCGGCCATGTGCAGCGCGTCCGCTCCATTCGGCTGGACTGCGACAGCGACGCCGTGCTGCTGCGTATCGAACAGGTGGGGGCGGCCTGTCATGAGGGCTTCCGTTCCTGCTTTTTCCGGGAATACAAGGACGGACAGGTGACGCCGTGTTCGCCTAAGATGTGCGATCCCAAGGAGATATATAAAAAATGACGCAATCCATCATCAAACTCGGCGTGCCCAAGGGATCTCTGGAAGACGCCACCATCAATCTGTTCGAACGCGCCGGATGGAAGATTCGCAAGCATCACCGCAACTATTTTCCCGACATCAATGATCCGGAAATCACGGCTTCCCTGTGTCGCGCCCAGGAAATCGGGCGCTATGTCAGTGACGGCGTGCTGGACGTGGGGCTCACGGGCATGGACTGGATTCTGGAAACCGAGGCCGACGTGGTCAAGGTCAGCGATCTCGTGTACTCCAAGTCCTCCAACCGCCCGGCGCGCTGGGTGCTGGCCGTGGCCGGGGATTCCCCCTATCAGAAACCGGAGGATCTGGCGGGCAGGCGTATCGCCACGGAGCTGCGCGGCGTGACCGAGCGATATTTCCGGGAACGGGGCATTCCGGTGGACGTCACCTACTCCTGGGGCGCCACGGAGGCCAAGGTCGTGGAGGGGCTGGCCGACGGCATTGTGGAGGTGACTGAAACCGGCACCACCATTCGTGCCCACGGGTTGCGCATCATCGACGAAGTGCTGGTCACCAACACCGTGCTCATCGCCAACAGGGCGGCCTGGGAAGATCCCGCCAAACGCCGCAAGATCGAGCAACTGGACCTGCTGCTGCAGGGCGCTCTGCGCGCCGAGGCGCTGGTGTGCCTCAAGATGAACGCTCCGGCCGGAAATCTGGACGCCGTTCTGGATCTGCTGCCCTCGCTCAACTCGCCCACGGTTTCTCCGTTGCGGGATCAGCGCTGGCTGTCCGTGGAAACCGTGGTGGATACGGGCGTGGTGCGGGATCTCATTCCGCGACTGCGTGATGCCGGGGCCGAGGGGATTATCGAGTACGCGCTGAACAAGGTCATTTAGGGGCGCCCTCAGTAATCCGCCTGCCGCAAGCCGCCTTTTTCCGTCCCGCGGCGTTGCAAGGCCACCATTGACCTGCGGCAGGTTCACTACGGCTTCGGCCGATGTTTGCCTTGCGCCTTGCAGGCCGAAAAAATGCGATTTTTCGCGGACGGCGTTTTCATGAGGGCTGACCCTGGAGCGTCATGCCGTGCCGGTACTGCGGCAACGGGCGTGAGCGGCAGCGGCGCACCCCCCTGCGGGATTGTGGAGAGTGTCGCTTGCGGCGGAGGAAAGTGCAACAATTCCGGCGAACGCGGGAAACGGGGCCGAGACGGACCGCCGGGCCGTGGCCTCGGACGTGAGAGCACTGCGCGCGGCGCACGCAAGGTGCGGCCGGGCGGCATCACAACATGAGGAAAACAATGGATACTGCTTCCCAATTGAACGACGAGTCCCAGGCGTTTCTCGACGCTCTGCCGGAACTGGCGGAAGGCGAGACCTTTGTCTTCGCCTGCAACGAGAGCGTGCCGTGCTTCAACCGTTGTTGCGCCGAACTGACGTTGCCGCTGACGCCGTACGACGTGTTGCGTCTGCGGCGGCACATGAACAACATCGACAGCGAAGTTTTTTTGCAGACCTATGCGGAGGTGCGCACCTTCCCGGAGACGGGCTTTCCCCTGCCGCTGCTCAAGATGCAGGAAGGGCCCGGCGCGCCCTGTCCCTTTGTGACACCCGGCGGGTGTTCCCTGTATGAGGATCGTCCGGGGGCGTGCCGCACCTATCCTCTGGGGCGCGGCACGAAGATGGGGGAAAACGGCACGGTGGTGGAGCGGTTTTTCATCGTGCGGGAAGATCACTGCCGGGGATTCGACGAAGGCAAGCGCCGGACGGCGCGGGAATGGCTGGCGGACCAGGGCCTGGAAGCGTACAACGCCTCCAACGATCGGTACATGCGGCTTATGGCCATGGTCAAGGCGTCGGGCAAGCCCATCAGTTCCCGGATGGCTACCATGTGCGTGTTGGCGTTTTATCAACTGGACAAGTTCCGCGATTTCCTCACCAAGATGCAGGTGCCGGACAAGGTGGAGCTTTCCGACGAGCGGCGCGCCGCCCTTATGGAACAGGACGAGGCTCTGCTGGACTTCGCGTTCGATTGGGTGGAGCTGGTGCTGTTCGGCCAGTGTCCCACGTTGCGGCGTCGCAAATGATGCCGACGCATGCCAAAATCGTCGCCCGCGACGCTCTGACCGTCCGTCTGTCGGCCTTGCGCGCCGCGGGCGCGCGCATTGTGTTCACCAACGGCTGTTACGACATTTTGCACCCCGGCCATGTGGATCTGCTGGCCCGGGCGCGTCGTTTGGGCGACATACTGGTGTTGGGGCTGAACAGCGACGCCTCCGTGCGCCGCCTGGGCAAGGGCGCGGACCGGCCTGTGAACCCCCTGGCGGTACGGGCGTTCATGGCCGCCCATCTGGCCGATGTGGACGTGGTGACGGAGTTTGACGAGGATACGCCGTTGGAGCTGATACGCTTGGTGCAGCCCGATGTTCTGGTCAAGGGCGGCGATTGGCCTGTGGAACGCATTGTGGGGCGGGAAATCGTGCAGGCG
>CASQEL010000003.1 GCA_949427775.1 uncultured Desulfovibrionaceae bacterium | reverse complement strand
CTGAGGCCAACAAGCAGGAGCTGAAGCGGGACATCATGGACGTGCGCGCGGAGGCCGAGGCTAACAAGCAGGAGCTGAAGCGGGACATCATGGACGTGCGCGCGGAGGCTGAGGCCAACAAGCAGGAGCTGAAGCGGGACATCATGGATGTGCGCGCGGAGGCCGAGGCCAACAAGCAGGAGTTGAAGCGGGACATCATGGACGTGCGTGCGGAGGCTGAGGCAGGCAAGCAGGAGCTGAAGCGGGACATCATGGATGTGCGCGCGGAGGCCGAGGCCAACAAGCAGGAGTTGAAGCACGATATCGCGGGCATCAAGCGCGATATGCTGGAGATGGAAAACCGCTGGATGCATCAGGTGCGGGAGATGGAATCCCGCATCGTTATCCGTCTCGGCGGCATGCTTATCGCCGCTGTGGGCGTCATTATAGCCGTGCTGAAACTGTAAGCCCTACCGGCGTGTATGCGTGCATGGACAGTCCCCTCCCACTGAGGGATACCGTGCTCACGGAGAAAAAAGGCCGTTGATACGCAATCAACCATACGTTGTTGGTGAACCGCCGACGGAGAGTCATTCCGTCGGCGGTTTTTCTTCAGCAACGGCGCTTGACTTTTGAACTTAGAGCAGTGGGAGACACGCCCGCTCCGGCATGTAACAGCGCAATTATTGACAAGACATGCTCTACCGACGTATCTGCCCCCATATCAGCATAAAGGAACCGCCATGCCACGTCCCTGCAAATGCCGTCGTATCGCCGGTCTGCCGAAGACCAGTTATTTCAAGCCGCGGGGCATTCCCCTCTGCGAGCTGGAAGAGGTCGATCTGTCCGTGGACGGGTTGGAAGCCATCCGGCTTGCCGATCTGGAGGGACTCACCATGGAGGAGGCAGCCTTGCGCATGGATGTATCCCGGCACACCTTCGGACGCATCCTGAAAAAGGCGCGCAGGTGTGTGGCGCGTGCGCTTATCCATGGGTACGTGTTGCGTGTGGAAGGCGGGCACTACACAACCGCACCCGACACCCCTTCTCCCATGTCTGAAGAAAAAATTTAGTGTTGCGTCAAGGCTGAAAAGCAGCCCTTATTACCCGGCCTGCCGCAAGACCGTCTTTTTCCGTCCCGCGGCGTTGCAAGGCAGGGATTGACCTTGCGGTATGTTCCTACAGCTTCGGCCAATACCTGCCGTGTGTCTTGCCGCCCGAAAAATTTCGACGTTTCGCGCACGGCGTTATACGGAGGGCTGACCCTGAACAGAAGACGAGGGAACGTCCGGTCAGGGAGCGTTCCCTCAGGGCAATCGCATGAAGCGTATGACTCTTTGAAATAACGAAGAAAATTTGTCGTGGCCGACGTATATATCGCCAATATTTTCAACAAATTATCTTCGTTCATGCGATTGCCCTGCGTTCCCTCCCGAGCAGACCGGGGCGCGGTGGAAACGGAGGGTCAGGCGAGCCGCGCCCGAAGCGCCCGATAATCTGTCTTGCCGGTGCCGAGCACGGGAATAGCCTGCATCCGTTCCACGCGCGCCACGGAAAACAGTCCGGAAAGTCCGGCTTCGCGCAGGGCGGCGTTGGCCGCTTCCCGGCTGATCTCCAGCGTGGTGAACAACACGATGCGGGGCGGCGTCCCGGCATCTTCCGGCGTGCTTTCCACGGCCAGCAGCGGTCCGTCCGCGCCGTCCGCCGTCGCCGGATCGCGATCGGCGCGGGGGGCGAAGGCCGCCGTGAGCACGCTTTCCATCTGCGGCAGCGACAACATTTCTCCGCCGATCTTCACAAAACGCTTCAGCCGTCCCCGGAAGGTCAGAACGCCGTCCGCCGTCCGGGACGCCAGATCGCCGGTGCGGTACCAGGTGTGCCCTTCAAAGGAAACAAAAGGCTGTTCCGACTGTCCCGGATACCCCCCGAAGACGTTGGGACCGCGCACCAGCAGCATGCCGATCTCGCCGTCGGGCAGGCGTTCCGGCGACGCGCCCTCACGCACCACGGCCACGGTGACGGAAGGCAACGGCGTGCCGATGCTGCCGGGAACCGCGTGTTCCGGACGGTTGACGCTGACCACCGGCGCGCATTCGGTGACGCCGTAGCCTTCGCAGAGCACCCCGTGCGGCGCGGCTTCGGCAAAGGCGGCATAGACGTGGTCCGGGCACTTCTCCGCGCCCACAAAGCCCAGACGCAGCGTGCGCAGATCTCCGGGCCCGGCCTGGCGGAGCATGCCTTCCAGGAAGGTGGGCGGCGAAACCAGCAAGGTCGCCCGGAAGGTGCGGACCAGGGTCGCCAGTCGTCCGCCTTCCGTGGGATTGGGATGATAGACGACGGGCAGGCCGAAGACCAGCGGCAGCACGATGTTGCCGGTCAGACCGAGCGAATGGAAAGGCGGCAGCATGCCCAGCATTCGATCTCCGCGACGCACGGACAGCACCGCCGCGATATCCCGGCAGTTGGCCAGAATGTTGCCGTGCGTCAGCGGCACGGCCTTGGGGCGCGCTTCCGATCCGGAGGTGAACAGGATGGCCGCCGTCTCCGGCACCCGGCGTGTGGAGATCAGGCCCGGCAGACGGCACAGAACGGCGGCCGCCAGCTTGTCGCGCAAGGAGAGTCCGGCCGCCGCGTCTTCCAGCGCCACCCAGGAAGCGCCCGTGGCTTCGGCCTGAAATCCTTGGGCTTCCAGTCGGGACAACAGTTGACGCGAGGTGAGCACGTGCGTGGTCCCCGTCAGTTCCAGACCATGCCGCATATTCTGTTCGCCGGTGGTCCAGTTGCACATGACCGGCGTCTTTCCGGCCAGCAGCACGGCCAGCCAGGTGACGGCGGCCGCGGGCGTGGCCGGAAGCATGATGCCTATGGTTCGGGAATGGGCGCTTCCGTCCGGAGATGCGGACAGACGGCGCAGGGCGGCGCTGAGGGCCAGGGCCTTGAGCATCAACCCCCGGTAGTCCAGGTGCGCGGCGCGATCCGCCATGATGAGGCGGCGCGGCGCGCGCCGGAGCCGGCGGAGCACGATGTCGGGAATGGTCGCGCCGTCGGGCACGCGCAACGGTTCCGGGGAGTCCGCATCCGCGAACCAGTCCGCGGGAACCGTTGCGAGGGGATCTTCCACCCGCAGCAGTCCGGCGGCCGCCAGCAGACAATCGCCCACGGTATTCAGGGCGTCGAGCCGTTCCACGCGGCGTCCGAAGGTTTCTTCCATCCACAGACTCAAGCCGGTGAGGGCCAGACTGTCCACGCCCAGATCGCCGGACAGGCGCATGCCGTCGGCAAGATTCCGCACGCCGGTCTCCTGTTGCAGAAAGGCGTAGACGGCGTCCCGCACCTGCGGCGGCACGGCTGCCGGGTTTTGTTCCTGATCAAGAGCTGCCGCGGCTGTGGGCGGCGCGGGCAGAATGCGCGGCGTCCTTCCCTGGAGAAAATGCCGGGGCACGTCCAGGGCGACGTGGGGGTCCGGAGGCGCGGCGTTGTAAAAGGCTTCCAGCGTCCTGTTCAGCGCGTGCCGCTGCCCCGCGGTTTCCGCAGGCGTGACGGAGGTGGGGGGAAGTTCCGGTTCGGCCACGGTGATGCGCACGTCGCGGCGCGGCATGAAGAAGAACAGATTGGCCGCCAGCCAGCCGAAACCGCGCAACAGGGTGTTGCCCAGCGGAGGAAGGGGGCCGCGCGCCCGGCTGAAGGAACTGCCCCATAATCCTCGGGTCCGGATGAGCACCAGTCGCGCTTCCGGGACCACCGCGCGGATCAGCCGCACCCCGCTGTTGCCGCCCAAATCTTCCGCGCCGGTCAGGGTCACGCGTCCGGCGGGGTAGAACAGCACGTTTCCGCCCCGGCGCAGAGCGTCGGCAACGGCGTTCAGCCCTGCCTGCACGGCCGCCTGTGCGTCGCGTCCGTCCCG
This sequence comes from uncultured Desulfovibrionaceae bacterium, assembly GCA_949427775.1. GTDB lineage: Bacteria > Desulfobacterota > Desulfovibrionia > Desulfovibrionales > Desulfovibrionaceae > CASQEL01. The sequence goes on along the minus strand of CASQEL010000003.1, from coordinate 19,937 downwards.
GCGGATGTCCGGAATGATCACGGCGTGCAGAAGGCGCAGGAGGGTACGCACGCCGGGCTTGGAAGCCTGCGCCGCGTCGGCCAGGGGACGGGGGCGGAACTCTTCGCCCAGCAGGGCATAGAGAATCACCGGATCGATCAGCGCCGGATGGTTGGGCAGAAACAGAATGGGCCGCCCATCCCGGCGCAGTTCCTCCAGGCCCTCCACCCGGATCCGATACCGCAGACGCAGCAGTCCGCGCAGCAGGCGCAGCGCCGGACGGAGGAAAGCGGAACCGCGGTTCCCGGCGGAAGGATGTCCGCCGGATTCTATTGTCCCCGCGTCCGGCGGAAGGGTATGCGGCCTTGTCTCCGGAAGATGCCCCGGATGAGGCGCGGCGCGTCGCGTGCCGCGAGAAACTGTTTCCGGAGGCAGACGGCGCAGCGCGACGCCGTAGCACAGAGCCGCACCCAGGGTGAGGACTCCCAATACCAGGTGCGCCGTGGACGGCAACAGAGGTTCCAGGAGCAGGAAGAGCTGTCCGGCCAGAAGAATGGCGGAGAAGGACAGGGCGTTGGACACGCCCAGGATGCGGCCCTTGTCCGTGGATGCGGGGCGGATCTGGATGAAACTGGTCAGGGGAATAAGATACAGGCCGCCGCAAACGCCGCTCAGGGCGTATAGACAGAGCAGCAGGGGCAACTGTCGGTCGGGGGGAACCTGGGGAATCAGGCTGACGCAGCCCAGCAGCAGGCCGATGCCCGCGGTGGCGGGCGTCAGCAATCGGCGCCAGCTTTCCGGCGTGCCCCGCGCGGCCAGGAGGGAACCGGCGCAGATGCCTACCAGCAGGGCCACGGACAGTGTGCTGGTGACGGTGTAGGAGAAATGCAGCTCGGACGCGCCAAGATTGTTGATCACCAGAATGAGGAGCGTGGACAGAAAATAGAAGAATGCCTCTCCCAAGAGGGTCAGCAGCAGGGCCGGGTCCCGCCGCACGGCGCGCAGATGGCGGAAGGAGTCGACCGGACCGAACCAGGGAAAGGGATTGCGGCTGCCCACGCCCGGACGTCCGACAAGGAAGGCCGTGCTGAGCAGACCCGCCACGGCCGCCAGCAGGGCGATGCCCGCCACCAGCCAGCGGCCGAAAGGATAGGTTGTGGCGAACCGGTTCTGATCCAAAGCGACCCCGGCCAGGGCGATGCCCAGCAGGATGGTGGCTGTGGTGGCCAGCTTGAACAGCGCGTTGATCCGGGGCGCCCGTTCCGCCGGGAACAATTCGGGGATGGAGCCGTTGAGCGAGGGGCTGAACAATGTGGAATTCAGCCCCATGCAGAAAACCATGCCCAACAGCCAGCCCCAGTGCAGCGTGACCATGCCGTAGGCTCCGGCCGTCATGGCGGCCACCTCCAGCAGCTTGGCCCAAACGATGATAGTCTTCTTGGAAAACCGATCCGCCAACCAGCCCGCCCAGGCCGACAGCAGCACGAACGGCAGGGCGAACAGGAATGTGGCCTGGCCCTGGAACGTGTGCATGCCGGCCGTGACCGCCAGCAGCAGGGCGGCCTGCTTGAAGAAGTTGTCGTTGAACGTGCCTGATGCGTAACAGATGCCCATGGCCAGGATCTGCCGTCGCGCGGCAGACGGAGCCGTGAGATGTTCTGTCGAAGATGGCGATGTCGCAGAGTTGTCCATAACATTCTCCGAGGGGTCGTTCAAAGCCTGTCGGCGTCGTCCGCCGCGTCCCTTGCCGCCTGTGCCCGCAGGGTCCGCAGATCGTCCTCCGCGTAGATCCTGACCTTGTTCAACGCGTCGATGACGCGTTCCAAGTCCACGCTGTACAGCACTTCGCGGCCCTGTTTCTCCGGTATCAGCAACCCGGCCTGCTCCAGCACGTTCAGGTGGTGCACCACCGCCGAACGGCTGAGGGGGAGGACATCCACAATCTGCTTCAATCCCAGGCGTTCTCCAGGCTCGAAAAGCAGGAGAATGGTTTGCCGCGTGCCGTCGCCCAGGGCTGAGAAAATGCGGGCGACAGGTTCCCATTCAGAGGGAAGTCGGGTGAGGTAGCGTGTTCTCATAACTAAAAAACTAGTTTTTTAGTTAATAAATGTCAAGAAAAAGATCGCTACTTTGCATACGTGTTCGCCGGGTGTACCATGCGGCTCTGTTCATGCCGCATCTGTTTGGGATGCTTCTCTCTGCGGATGATGTGTCCTCTCTGCAAGGACAGAGACTGCATGGGACGGTTTTCCCTGAGGTTTTACAATGGAACGCCGGGATGAGAGCGCGGAAGCGCTGCGCCGCCGTTTGCCGAATGCTCTCTCCCCGAGGGAACGGTTTCGGAATAAAAGGATTGTTTTATGAATACTTCCGCCGAGATGTATCTGGCCCGCCGCGAACGCCTGCGCGCGCTGCTGCGGGCGCACGGGCTGGACGCCCTGCTGGTAAGCCATGCCGCCAACCGTTTTTATCTGTCGGGGTTCGAGCTGCACGATCCCCAATGCAACGAGAGCGCCGGACGCCTTTTGATCACGGTCGACGGGCAAGACTGGTTGTGCACGGACGCCCGCTACCTGGACGCCGCGCGTCGCTTGTGGGATGAAAACCGTATTTTCATCTATGGTGGCGACGCCGCCGGACAACTGCGCTCCCTGTTGCGGGAAAAAGCCGCCGGTCCCATCGGCGTCGAGGCGACGGCCGTCAGTCTGGAACTGTTTCGGAAAATGTCCCCCGGCCTGGCGCTGCGGGCGGCCGACGGCCTGGTGGAGGAGTTGCGGAGCATCAAGGACGCCGGAGAAATCGCCGCCATGGAGCGTTCCTGCGCCCTGAACCATCGTCTTATGGAGTGGTTGCCCGCCCGGCTGCTCCCCGGCCGCACCGAGCGCGACATAAGTTGGGATATTGAGAAATTTTTTCGGGAAAACGGCGCATCGGAGCTCGCGTTTGCCAACATCGTCGCCGTGGGGCCCAACGCGGCCTTGCCGCACTATATTCCCGGCGATGCGACGGTGACGGAAAACTGTCCGGTGCTCATTGATGTGGGGGGGCGTCTGGAGTGTTATTGTTCGGATCAGACGCGCACATTCTGGGTCGGAGAGCGACCCGCGGAGGCGTTCACGCGGACGCTGGAACTGGTGCGCGCGGCGCAGGAGGCCGCCATCAAGGCCATGCGTCCGGGCATGTTGACCGCCGAGGTGTACAAAATCGCCCGAGGCGTTTTTGAAGCGGCGGGCGAGGCCGCATTCTTCACACACGGGCTGGGCCACGGCGTCGGCCTGGAAACCCATGAAGCGCCGAGCCTGGGCGCTCGCGCCGCCGTCGCCCTCAAACCGGGCATGGTTGTCACGGTGGAACCGGGCCTGTACTACCCGCAATGGGGCGGCGTGCGCTGGGAATACATGATTCTGGTGGAAGAGGACGGCGTGCGGGCGCTGTAGCGCCCCATTGTCGAGCGGTAGCCGTCCTTGCCGTCCTGGGTTCCAGCAAAAGACGTTATCCGCAGGTTTTGTTTGATTTCCTTGGAAAAAATTTCAATGTTTATATGGCTACTGTTCTGCGGCTTTATGACCGCGTTATGGGTGAGTGAAGTTTGGGTCGTCAAGACCGAACCGGCGAAGTACCTTCACTTGTGGGGCGGCGAAGGGCCAGTGGCCGGACTGTGGTATTACGCCTCAGAACGTCTTTACGTACTCCATCTTGCATGCCTGATTATCTGGTTCCTGTTTGGAATCTTGCTTTGTTTGTGTCAATGGTCGTTCAGGGGGAAGCTGCTGCTTGCGCATTTTGGCTTGAGCGTGCTGTGGCTGGCGGTCGCCCACATTGCAGCCTGAGCAGCTTTGCCTCGTTGCCGCTCGGACTTGCGCGGAGAGGGGACAGGGTAATAAATGAAAAGGCCCACCGACCGAATAGTCGGAGGGCCTTTTCCCGGCAATGGGAAGAGGAGGTCAGCCTCGCGCTTTTTGGATGACGGCGTCCACCAGGGCGTCCAACGCATCCACCACATGGGGCAGATCCGGACAGATGACGGAGAGTTCCGTGCAGGCGGCGATCATGACCGGCACGCCGTCGGCGGCCATGCCGTCGATGACCCGGCGGAAGTCGTCGCGGACCTTCGGCCCGGTGTCGCCCGCCTTGACCGCCGCGATGACGGCGGTGACGGCTTCCTGATCCGCAGGAGCGGGGTAGACGGCCTGTATGCCGTGCACGGACAGTCGCTGTTCATAGAGGCCCGTCATGCGGGTGCCCATGGTGCACAGCACGCCGGCCGTGCGCGCGGCGGGAAAACGTTCCCGCACCCGCAGGGCCGTGCATTCCAGCATGTCCACAAAAGGCAGGGAACTGGCGGCGCGGATGTCGTCAAGGTAGTAGTGCGCCGTGTTGCAGGGCATGCACAGCATGTCCGCGCCATAGGCCTCCAACCTTCGGGCCATCTCGGCCAGCACGGGGCCCGCCGAGGGAATTTTGCCCTGAATGGCCTCCACCCGGTTGGGCACCTTGCTGTTTTGATCCACGACGCAATGGATATGATCATTGTCGCAGGCGGCGGGAGTGCGGGCCACGATGCGGCGCATCAGCTCCACGGTGGCTTCCGGTCCCATGCCGCCCAGGATGCCGACGATCTGCTCCTGTTTCATGCGTTTTTTCCTCCGGGCGTTGCTTCCGCCATGGCTTCCGGCCAGCGTTCGGCCGCCATCTCGCGGAGTTTGAATTTTTGGATTTTGCCGCTGGCCGTCAGCGGGAATCCCTCGACGCAGGCGATGTACCTGGGAATTTTATACCAGGCGATTTTGCCCCGGCAGTAGTCGCGCACGTCTTCGGGCAGGATTTCATAGCCCGGCTTGGGAATGATGAAGACGCCCACTTCTTCGCCGTATTTGCGGCTGGGCACAGCCACCACCTGCACGTCGAGCACGCCTTCCATGCCCATCAGGAATTCTTCCACCTCGCGGGGGTAGACGTTTTCGCCGCCCCGGATGATCATGTCCTTGATGCGGCCGGTGACCCGTATGTAGCCGTTTTCGTCCATGACGCCCAGGTCGCCCGAATGCAGCCAGCCGTCGGGGTGGATGGCCGCGGCCGTGGCCTCCGGCATATTGTAGTAGCCCTTCATGACATTGTAGCCCCGGCAGAGAATTTCGCCCACCTGGCCGCGGGGCAGCTCTTCGCAGGTTTCCGGATCGCCGATGCGCACCTCGATGCCGGGCATGGCGCAGCCTACGGTGCTGCAGCGCACGTCCAGCGGATCATGGATATCCGACTGGGTCATGACCGGCGAGGCTTCGGTCAGGCCGTAGCAGATGGTGATCTCCTTCATGTACATGTCTTCGGTGACCCGGCGCATGAGCGGCTCCGGGCACACCGATCCGGCCATGATGCCCGTGCGCAGGCTGCTCACGTCGAAGCGTTTGAACATCTTGTGTTCCAGAGCGGCCAGATACATGGTGGGCACGCCGTACACGGCCGTGCAGCGTTCGCTGTCGATGGCCTCCAGCATGTGCAGGGCGTTGTAGGTTTCCAGAATAACCATGGTCGCGCCGTGGTTCACGCACGCCGAAACGCCCAGCACGCAGCCGAAACAATGGAACAGCGGCACGGGCAGGCAGACGCGGTCCTTGTCGCTGAAGCGCTGGTGCCTGCCGATCCAGTACCCGTTGAGTCCCACGCCCACATGGGTGAGCATCACGCCCTTGGGAAAGCCCGTGGTGCCGGACGTGTACTGCATGTTGATCACGTCCCAGGGATCCAGCGAAGCCTGCCGGGCGACATATTCCTCATGCGTGGTCATGACGGACATGGCCATGATTTCCGGGACGGAATACATGCCCCGGTGCTTTTCCACGCCGAGAAACATGACCCGCCGCAAGTGGGGCAGCGCCGCGCACTTGAAGCAGCCCCGCGCCTGGGTGCGCAGTTCCGGCGCGATGTTGTACAGTGTCTGGATATAATCATGGTCGCGATAGCCGTCCATAATGAACAGGTTTTCGCATTCGGACTGGGTGAGCAGATACCGGATTTCGTGTTCCCGGTAGTTGGTGTTGACGGTGATCAGAATGGCCCCGATTTTGGCCGTGGCGAACTGCAGGGCCACCCAATAGGGCACGTTGGTGGCCCAGACGGCCACTTTTTCCCCTTTGGCCACGCCCAGGGCCATGAGCCCCTTGGCCAGAGCGTCCACGGTGGCGGCAAATTCCCGCCAGGTCTGGCGATAGTCGCGATCCGCATAGACCACGGCGTCGTTGTCCGGTATGCGGGCCACGGTTTCATCCAGAATGCGGCCCAGCGTCCACTCCCGCAGCACGAACTGCTGCTGCCGCTCGGCGACTTTGTTGCGCATTGCTCGGCCTCCGACCTAGGGATTGTACATGACGGCCAGGATTTCCACGGGCTCGTCGTTGGCCGCGCCCACATAGTGCGGCACGATGGAGTTGTAATAGATGGTCTGGCCGGCCTTGAGAATATGGGTTTCCCGTCCGTACACCACCAGCAGTTCGCCCTTGAGCACCAGGATGAATTCTTCTCCCTGATGCGAGGACGTTTTGCGATCGTCGGCGGGATCAGGCAGAATTTCAATATGGAACGGCTCCATATTGCGGTCGCTTTTGCCTTTGCCCAGCGAATGATAGATGTAGCTCTCTCCGCCGCCCCGGCCCCGATGCATGGCCAGATCGCGGCTCTGCCCGCCCAGGCCGCCGATGATGGGATCGCGGGTGATTTCGTCGTCCATGAAGGTGCCCAGGCGCACGCCCAGGGCGCGGGCCACTTTCTGCAACGGTCCGATGGTCGGATACAGATCGTTTTCTTCCAGCGAAGTCAGAAACTCCACGGTCAGGCCGGTGTTTTCCGCCAGCGTTTCCCGGCTGATCTTGCGTTCCTCGCGGAACGCCCGGATGCGGGTTCCCAATTTGTGCTGCGTGCTCATGCGCTGTTCCCCCTGAGGGTTGACGTGTGAGGGCCAAGCGTACAGGACTGCCGCCTCCTCGGCAAGGGGAGGCGGAGGAGGCATCCCCGCGCGCAAAGAGGAAAAAGCGGATGCAAGCCGCCGCTGTTTTCGCTACGCTGGGGACATGAACAGCACTACCTCCTTGTTGCGGCGTTGCCGCCTGCTGGCGGCCGGACAGGTGCAGGGCGTGGGCTTCCGCCCCTTTGCGTACCGCCTGGCGTTACGGCACGGACTGACCGGCCATGTGGGAAACACTTCCGACGGGGTGCGCATCGAGGTGCAGGGGCCATCCGACGCGGTGGACGCCTTTTGCCGCGAACTGCCGCGCACGCTGCCGCCCCTGGCGCGCCTGACGTCCTGCGTGACGGAAGACGTCGATCCCCTGCCCGGAGAGAACGCCTTCGTCATTGTCCCCAGTTCCGGCCGCAGCGGCCATCATGTGCTGGTGAGTCCGGATGTGAGCGTCTGCCCCGACTGCCTGGCGGACATGGGCAAGCCCGGCGACCGCCGCTATCGGTACCCGTTCACCAACTGCACCAACTGCGGTCCCCGGTTCACCATCACCCGCGCCATTCCCTACGATCGGGCCGTCACCTCCATGGCGTGTTTCCCCTTGTGTCCCGCATGCCGGGAGGAATACGAGAATCCCCTGAATCGTCGATTCCACGCGCAGCCCAATGCCTGTCCGGTCTGCGGGCCTCGGGTCTGGCTGGCGACGAAGAGCGAATCCGGCGTGCCGACCACGCTTCCCGCGGAGCAGGGGGGAACGCCCGCCCGCCCCGCGGATATGGCGGCGCTGCGGCAGGCCGCGGCGCTGCTGCGGCAGGGGCATGTTCTGGCGCTCAAGGGACTGGGCGGATTCCATCTGGCGTGCGACGCCGGGAACCCGGAAGCGGTGGCGTTGTTGCGCCGCCGCAAAGCCCGACCCCACAAGCCTCTGGCGGTCATGGTGCCCGATCCGGCCACGGCCCGGCGTGTGGTCGCGCTTACGCCCACGGAAGAGAAACTGCTGACCGGACCGGAACGGCCTATCGTGATCTGCGCCCGGCGCGCGGGCGTCCTGCCCGACATCCTGTCGCCGGATACAGCGACGCTGGGAGTAGTGCTGCCCTATACGCCGCTGCACGTCGTGTTGCTGGATCTGTACCGGGAAGAGCTGCCCCCCGACACGCCGGCGGCGCTGGTCATGACCTCGGGCAACGCCGGGGGAGAGCCTCTCTGTCTGGGCAACCGGGAAGCTCTGCGCCGTCTGGCGCATATCGCGGACGCCTTTCTGCTGCATAACCGGGATATCCTGGTGCGCGCCGATGATTCCGTTGTCCGCGCCGCTGCCGGAACACCCCGCGGAAGCGAAGGGAACGCCGCCCCGTCCGGGATTTTTTACCGCCGGGCGCGGGGGTATGTGCCCGGCCCCGTCTTTCCGGGCGGCTCCGGGGCCTGCGTGCTGGGCTGCGGCCCGGAGCTCAAGGCCACGCTTTGCCTGACGCGGGAGGACGCCGCGTTTGTCAGCCAGCATATCGGCGACCTCCGGAATTTGGAAACCTTCGCATTCTATCAGGAGGTGGAGGCCCATCTGGAAGCGCTGCTGGAGGTGCGGCCGGAAGCCGTGGTCTGCGATCTGCACCCTGACTACCTCTCGTCGCAGTTCGCGGTCCGGCTGGCCGAGGAGCGCGGGGCGCCGCTGTGGCGTCTGCAGCATCATTTCGCCCACGCCTGGAGCGTGCTGGCCGAAAACGCCCACCACGGCCCGGCCCTGGCTCTGACTCTGGACGGAACGGGGCTGGGCGAGGACGGCACCATTTGGGGCGGAGAACTGCTGCTGGTGGACACGCGGACGCTGGAACAGCGCCGTTTGGGCCGCTTGTCTCCGTTCCTGTTGCCCGGCGGGGAGGCCGCCATCCGGGAACCCTGGCGCATCGCGCAGGGATTTCTGACGGCTTCCGGCGCGACGTATTCCGCCCGTCCCTGGGAAACGGAGCCGGGAACGGCGGCAGTGGAGGAAATGATCCGCCGCGGCGTGCGCTGCCCCCTGACCTCCAGTTGCGGCCGGTTGTTTGATGCGGTGGCGGCGCTGCTGGGATTGTGCGCGCATGTCACGTATGAGGGACAGGCGGCCGTGCGTCTGGAAGCGGCGCAGCGGACGCCCGCTGAAGAGGTGGACAGGCCCTATACGGCCCCGCTGCGGGAGCGCGAAGATCTGTGGGAACTGGATTCGCAGGCGCTGTTTCTGGCCGTGTTCGAGGATATGCGCCGGGGAACGGACGCCGGGCTGGCCGCCGCCAGATTTCATGCCGGTCTGGCGGCCCTGCTGGCGGATATGGCCGCGCTGGCGGCGGAACGGACGGGAATCCGCCGTGTGGGGCTTTCCGGCGGCGTGCTGCAGAATGCCACTCTGGCCGGTTTGCTGCCGCGGCTGCTCCACCGTCGCGGTCTGACGCCGTTGTCCCACCGTGTTTTGCCCGCCAATGACGGCGGCGTGTCGTTGGGGCAGGCGGTATGGGGACAGAGAAGATTGCGGCAATAACAGCACGTCGTGTCGGAAAATGCCGCATTCGGCCGTATGTCCTCTGCTTGTTGAACACCTTCCTCCCCCACGCCCCCTCCTTCCTTCAAGAACTTTTATTATGGTCGGCGAAGAGACGCCGCAACGCGCGGGGGCAGCCCACCCGCCGGGGTCCCCCGGCGATACGGGAAAAAGAGCCGTGTGGCGCGGGACGGAAAACGGCGGCATGTGCGGCGGGTCCGCATCAGGGATTTCCGGGGCCCGCGGAATCTGTTCTCGGATATGTTCGGCCGTCGGACGAGAGCAGGAAATCGGCAGGATGTGGGACAAGACAAAACTGCCGGCCGCCCCCTGGGGCGACCGGCAACAGGCTGTTTCGGAAACGATGATTTCAGATGTAATCGCCGCGATTGAACTTGAACTTCTCTGTAGCTGTCATCACTTCCAGATCATTGACGATATCGGCCAATTCGGGATTTTGTCCCAAAACCGACTGCGCACTCTGCCTGAGGGTCGCCAACTGTGAATCCAAGCCTTGCAGCAGCGAATATGCCTGGCGCAAATCCGCCGTTCCGGAATCGCCCAAGGCGTCGGCGTAGGAATCCCACATATCCAGCGCGCCGGAGGTTTGACGCAGGACGGTTTCAACCGTGGCCTCGCCGGAAATATTTTCCGTATTCCCGATAAGCATTTCGCCTATGACGCCTACCTGGGCTCCCGGCGGGGGTACGGAACCTTGCGGATATATATTTTCTGTGGATATTCCCATCTGCTGCGCCAGGGTTTCGGCGAAGCTCTCTCCCTTTTCAGCGGCGGGCCGGGGAGTCGACAGACCCTGCTGTCTGTACAAGGCATCCAATTGTTCAGTGCGAATATTCATGTCGCCTCCAGGGTTGGCGTTTTTCGTCCTGATTTTAGCAAAAACTTTGCCAAGTGTATTTTTGCTTATAACATGCTGATTTTATAGATGTAGAAAAAACTTTAGAGGGAATATTTTTCCTGCCGGACCGGTCGGAAACCATACGGCCTTGCGAGGGGCTTGTCTATCGGGCAAAAAGACCCTACAAGAAAAACACCGTGTTTTAAAACCCGACACAGTTCGCAATTGGCACTCCTTTTTCGGAAGGGGTAAACGATGGAGGCGTACTTATGAAGGAAATCAGGAAGATTCTCTGTGCAGTCGACCTTTCCGAACACAGCCGGTCTGTTGCCGAATATGCCACCACGATCGCCAAGGCTACGGGAGCCTCCGTGATCGTCGTGTATACCGCTCCCTCGCTCAGCCAGTATGTAGGCTTTCATGTACCGCCCAACACCATTGAAAACTTCGTGGGAGAGATTGTTACCGGCGCGGAAAAGTCCATGGAATCCTTTGTGGCGGAAAATTTTCCGGGCGTGGATGCCAAGGGGCAGGTGCTCATCGGCTACGCCGCCGAGGAAATCCTCAATCGTGCGGAGGATGAGAGTGTGGATATGATCATCATGGGTACGCACGGCCGCAAGGGTATTGATCGCATTCTGTTCGGTTCCGTGGCGGAAAAGGTCGTCAAGAACGCCAAGCAGCCTGTGCTGACCATCCGCCCTACGAAGTAGCGTCGTTCTTTTTTCCTTGTTCCAGTTCAGGCCGCCGCGTTCGCGCGGCGGCTTTTTTCGAGGTTCCTGTTTTTCGCCCGTCGTTGTGCAAAGGGGCCCAAGACCCTTGTGCCTGTATGGCGGGGAGGCTTTTTGGCTTCCTGCGTCTTAGAGCAGATTCGCAATGAAATTGCGTAAATGCTCTGGCGGGTGCGTGAGCGCACGCCCGCGCCGAATGAGCGGGAAAACCACGCTTTTCCCGCGAAATGACGGCAGCGAGATTGAATGAAACCGGAGAGTTTCATTCGAATGCTCTAATGCTTCTGTTCCTGCACGGTTCGGCAAGGAGCCTTGTGCCGGATGGCGCGGGAGCGGGGTCCGGGCATGCTTTCGGTAAGAAGAGACGCGGAAACGTATTGTGTGCTTTCTCCCGGGGGAGAGAGTTCAGACCACAAGATAAGGAAACGTTGATGAACCCATCGCCCGATAGTCTTGCGGAACCTGATCAGGTGCGGCCTGAGGTCCGCGGTTTTACGGCCTACGTGCCGGGATTGTCCATAGACGAAATCAAGGAAAAGTACGGTCTGGCCAGAGTCATCAAGATGGCCAGCAACGAAAATCCGCTGGGAACCTCTCCGCTGGTGCGGGAAACGCTGCGCCGCCATGCGGCATCGGCGTTTCGGTATCCCCAGGGCGGCAATCCCCGCCTGGTGACGGCATTGGCGCGGCATCACGGCGTGTCCGCCGATCGGGTGGTCGTGGGCAACGGTTCCGATGAGATCATCGATCTGCTGCTGCGCATTCGGGCCGTTCCGGGCAGGCATAACGTGGTCACGTTCGATCCCTGTTTCAGCATCTATCCGTTGCAGGCGCGCCTGTGCGGCGTGGAAGTGCGCCGTCTGCCCCTGCGGAAGGATTTTTCCCAGCCCCTGCGGGATCTGCGGACGCTGGCGGACGATCGGACAGCGCTGGTTTTCGTCACTACGCCCGACAATCCTTCCGGGTACTGCCCGCCCGCCGACGCCGTGCTGGAACTGGCCCGCAGCCTGCCGCCGGGATGTCTGCTGGTGGTGGACGAGGCCTACATGGATTTTGTGGATGACGAGGCCGCCACGTCCTTGCTGCGGCGTGCGGCGGAATTGCCCAATACCGCTTTTTTGCGCACCTTTTCCAAAAGCTTCGGCCTGGCGGGGCTGCGTCTGGGGTACGGAGTGCTGCCGCCGCGCCTGGCCGAGTATTACCGGAGGGTGCGTCTGCCGTTTTCCGTCAATATTCTGGCGGAAGAGGCCGGGCTGAGCGCGCTGGAAGACGCGACGTTCCGCGCCGCCACCCTGCGCGTCGTGCGTGAAGGGCGGCGGCAACTGACGGAAGGTCTGCGGGCGCTGGGCTGCACTGTCTACGCCAGTCAAGCCAACTTCCTCATGTTCGCGCCGCCGTCGGGCAGGCAAGCTCCGTCCTTGTTTGAAGCTTTGCTGGCGCGGGGTATTATCATCCGGCCGCTCAAAAGTTACGCCTTGCCGCACCTGTTGCGCGTCAGCGTGGGCACGGATGAGGAAAACGCCGCCTTTCTTCAATGCTGCAAGGAGATTCTGGCATGAGCGACATCCTGTCTGTGGTGACGTTGGACGGCCCCGCCGGCGTGGGAAAAACCACGCTGGCCCGTCGGGTGGCCGACACCTTGGGGGCGCCGTATCTGGATACCGGCGCCATGTTTCGTTGTCTGGCGCTGAAACTGGGGCCGGGGGCCGAACGTCTGCCCGGCGGCGAGCTGCGCGAGCGTTGCGCGGCCTGGACGTTCAGTCTGGCGGGGTCCGGTTCCGGCACGACGCTGTTGTGCAACGGCGTGCCCGTGCGCGGCGAAGTGCGCACGGAAGAAGTGGGCATGCTGGCGTCGCGTCTGGCCGCGGCGCCTGAAGTACGCGACGTGCTCAAGGCCGCGCAGCAGGCCATCGGAGCATCCACCGCTCTGGTGGCGGAAGGGCGGGATATGGGGACGGTGGTCTTTCCCCACGCCGGATTCAAATTCTTTCTGGACGCCACACCCGAGGTGCGGGCCATGCGCCGTCTGAGGGAATTGGAGGAGCGCGGCGAACGTCCGGATTTGGCGGTGTTGACCGAGCAGATCCGCAAGCGCGACGCCATGGACCGCAATCGCGCCGTCGCGCCGTTGCGTCCGGCGCAGGACGCCGTGATCGTGGACACTTCCACTCTGGATATTCAGGGCGTTCTGGGAGTCATTCTTCACCATATTTCTGTACGGGGGGGCTTGCCGGGGGGGCGGTGAAAGCTTCCCGATCCGGGAAATTCACGGCATTTTTTTCCCGTCCGCGCCCTGATGTTCCGGCAAGGCCGTCAAGCCCCCGGCGTCAGGGCGTCACTTTTTGCCTGCCCGCCCTATGGCCCTTTCATCATCAGGCAGAATTTACAGAAGTTTTTTTCTTTGGCACGCGTGGTGCATTACTTCGGGACACCAGCACCGCAAGCGGCCTTCGCCGCTGTACGTGGGAGAAGCGCGGTGCGTAAAAAAGACTACTCTTTGAGGGGAGCGAATGCCATGAGCAATCATCTTGATTATGAAATCAATAAGGAATTGGGCGAATGTTATCTGTTCATGGGCGACCTGGACAAAGCGGAAGAATATTACCGCAAGGCCGCCGGCAATAATGGCGAACAGTGCGCTCCCTATCTGGGGCTGGCGACCATCGCCGTGCAGCGCGGCAAACTCGACGACGCCCTGGTGCTGTACAATAAAGCTTCGTCCATTGAAGAAAACGACAAGACGCTGAGCGGCATCGGCCTGGTGCTGATGGAACAGGGCTCCCATGCGGAAGCCTTTGAATACTTCGCCCGCGCCCTGGATCGCAATCCGGAAAACATGGTGGCCATGAACTGCCTGGTGCGTGAAGGCTACAATCTTTCCTGCTTGGAGCGGGTGACGCCGTATCTGTCCGCCTGCCTTGAAGTCAATCCCAGTGATGAGGCCGTGCGCGTGACCCTGGCCGGATGCCTCATCTCTCTCGGTCGTCGCGACGAAGCCCGCGGCTATCTGGAATCCGTGCTGGGCAGCAATCCTGCCAACGTCAGCGCCAAAGAACTGTTCGACAGCATGGCTGCGTAGAGCATTTTGCTCGGCGGCGCGTTTTGACGCTCCGCGCGCAGCTGCAAGATACTCCCCTCCCCACTCGATTTTCCGGCCCCGTGCGGGTGTGCGAGGCCGGAAAATCCCCCTAAGGGAGTACGAGAAATTGCAAAAAAAACAACGCTTCGGCGTTGTTTTTTTTGTTTGCGGGCGTCACAAGCAGAAGCGGCCCCTGTGGGCCGCTCCTGTGCATGGTTGCGGTGGGCGGAGGGGCGTCAGTCCCACTCGCGCTTGTCTTCGATGGGGCGTATCTGCGGGGGCAGACTGCCGGGAGCGAGAACGCGTAGTTCCGGGCGCAGCTTGATCTTTTCGCGGAACTGATGCAGCAGCTCGTCTTCGCGCTTGAAGTTGCTGGTTTCGATAAACAGCACCATTTCGTCGATGCCGCCGGGATTGGTGACTTCGATCTGCCAGCGCTTGATCTCTTCGAACCGGCTCATGACCTGTTCCACCTGGTGCGGGTACACGAACATGCCCTTGATGCGGGCGGTGGTGTCCACGCGGCCCACGATGCTGCCCAGGCGCGGGCTGGTGCGGCCGCAGGCGCAGGGAGAACGGTCGATGTAGGACAGGTCGCCCGTGGCCAGACGGATCAGGGGATAGGTCTTGTTGAAGGCCGTCACCACGATTTCGCCCACTTCGCCGTCCTTCAGCGGAATGCCCGTGTCCGGATGGCAGATTTCCACATAACAGCGGTTGGCGATATGCAGGCCGGTCTTGTGGAAGCATTCGTAGCCGATGCAGCCCACATCGGCGGTGCCGTAGCCCTGCCGCATGATCAAGTCATACTTCTTTTCCATCTGGTTGCGCATTTTTTCCGAAAGGCGCTCGCCGGTGACGAAGGCCACTTCCAGGAACAGATCCTTGCGCAGGTTCAGGCCCTTTTCTTCCGCCTTCTGGGCCAGGTGCATGAGATAGCTGGGCGTGCCCACGTAGCCGGACACGCGCAATTTCTGCATGATGTCCAACTGTGTGGCCGCGTCCGACGGTCCGGCCGGGATGACCGCGCAGCCGAGGTTGCGCAGGGGTTCTTCAAACATAAGCCCGGCCGGGGAAAGATGGTAGTTGAACGTCACCTGAACCGCATCTCCGGGGCGGTAGCCCACGGAGTAAAACGCTTCGGTGTACCCCCAGTAGTCCTCGCCGCGGTCTTCGGGATCGAAGATGGGGCCGGGGGAAAGGAAAATGCGTTTCAGGTCGCCGATATCCTTGGTCAGCAGACCGCCCAGGCGGGGGCCCATGGACTGGAGGAAGATCAGCTCTTTTTTCTTCAGAATGGGAATATGCTTTATGTCGGCCAGCGTCTTGAATTTTTCCACGTTGAACTGGGCGCGATCAAAGCGTTTTTTGACGTCTTCCGAATACCGGTAGGCGTAGGAGAGCAGATCCTTGAGCTGAATCAGACAGTACTGACGGCGCTCGCTTTCGTCGAGCACCTCGCGGCGGCTGTAGATGCCTTCAGTGCGATCTTTCCGTGTCATGGTGACGTACTCCGAATAAAATAATCAGAAAGATGGGAAGAATTACAGGAATACGGCGATATTGCAAGTGTTTTTTTAAAAAATATGTCATTTCGGCGTATTGCATATAAAATAGTACAGGCGTGAGCGCTCACTTGCAGAGACGGACGGGGAAGTTTCGCCGTAACATGTGCGTATGGCGGGGATGATGCCGGGCTTTGGTTTTCATAATGCGCCGCTTCAGCGAATCGTATATGGGAAAGGACCCCATGCGGTTGGCCGTCAGGGTGGCGAGAACCACGACGATCAGCAGCTCCGGCACGGAGTGGAGCGCGCCGCTCATTTCCACCACCAGGGCCGCGCCGGTCAGGGGCGCGCGAACCGTGGAAGCAAACAGTCCGCCCATGCACAGCACCAGTACTCCGGCAAGCTGGGCGGCGTCGAGTAATTCCAGAGATACGGCCAGACTGCCCAGACAGGCGCCGATCAGACTTCCGATGCCCAACATGGGCATGAGCAGGCCGCCCGGCACGCCGGAGGCAAAACTGACGATGGAAAAGGCGATTTTTATCAGCAACAGGAGCGCCAGAGCGGCAAGGGGCAGGGCGTTGCTTTCCAGCGCCGTGGTGGAAATGCCCACGCCGACGAGCACATGGGGATAGCAGTACAGGAGGACGCCGCTGAGAAAGAAAGGCAACAGCTGTTTCAGCGGCGCGGGCAACAGGGTCTGCCTGTCGTAACGGCGAGTGGCGGACATCAGGAGGGCGTTGTACAGCGCCCCGAAACATCCCAGGGTTATCCCCAGCGGCACGGCGAGCCAGATTTGCCCCCAACGCAGAGGGACGAGCGCGGCAAAGGGAAAGACCAGCCCGAAGCCGAACAATTGGTCGACTACAAACCACGCGGCGGCGGCCGCCGCCGAGGTAAACAGCAGCAGAGGCGCGCTGACGATGGATTTTATTTCTTCAAACGCAAAGAGCATGCCCGCCACGGGCGCGCCGAACGCGGCGGTCAGTCCGGCCACGCTGCCGGCGATGAGATACCGGGGGGCATTATGAGGAGTGCTGCGCCAGAGATGGCCGAAGCCGCAGCCCACGGCGGCGCCCATCTGGATGCAGGGGCCTTCCCTCCCCACGGACAGGCCGCCGGTAAGTGAAAGCCATGTGCCGATGAATTTGCCGATCAGGATGCGCAGCCAGGGCATGGGCAGACGCCCGGACAGCGCCAATTCCACCTGGGGAATGCCGCTGCCGCTGATTAGCGGAATCTTCCGGACCATCTGGCCCACAACCAGCGCCAATGCCAGGAGCGCGCCGAACACGGCCAGGACCCCCGGAAGGGAATAGAGATCGCTGCCCTGGAGCAGGCCCACGACCTTCGCGTTGGTGTAGGTGTACCAGGCGCGGAAACACCCGATGACTGCGCCGGAGCCTCCGCCCACGACCAGAGCCTGAAACAGGAGGCGAACCACGCCTTCATTGCGGAGATCCTGCATTTCCCGCAGAACAGGAGGATATTTGGGCCACGGGGACATTGACCGACCTCTGTGTTTATAGCGTGTGCCGAATGAAATCAGGTACACGTTATGCCGACCTTGCTCCGGCAAGGGCGGCCGCGAAATCAGCCCGCGGCGAACAGTGTTCCGCCGCGGGGATACTTTCAAGGCGTACATGCCGTCAGGATGAGAACAGGCCGGGAATGCGCCCCGGCTCTGCCGGAGTATTCTCCGCATTGCTGTGGACTTCAAGGAATTTTCATGGCTTTTGTTCCTTAGAGCGGATTCATTTTGACTTTTTACAAAGTCAAAGTTGAAGACACGCTCGCTCCGGTATGTAACAGCGTAAATAAATTGCACTTATGCCTTCGCGGCGGCCGCCTGCTCTCGCAGTCGGCAGAGCATTTTCAACCTGAAAATGCTCCAAGTCGACGAAATCGGAGCGCGCCGAAGGATTTCAGAGTGTGCATTGTGCGAGTAATATCAGAGCCATATGTTCAAAAAAGATAGAGTGTACGTTTTTCGCAAAAAAAAGCTTGCCAAGCCGGCATACTTTTGCGTAAAAGAACTCCGCGTGCGCCGAGGTAGCTCAGTTGGTAGAGCAGGGGACTGAAAATCCCCGTGTCGGCAGTTCAATTCTGTCCCTCGGCACCAGAAATTTTAAGGGGTTAGGCATAAGCCTAGCCCTTTTTTTGTATGGAGCCCCCCCCGCCTAGCGGGGGGTTTTCTCCATACAAAAAAGGGCGGCTCCGGAGAGTCGCCCTTATAGGTGATGTTGTTGTATGGCTAGTACACAGAAACATCTAAAGTTTCTGTGTACTAGCCGCCATGCGAGAGCATGGCGCGGCGGCGTAGTCGCCGTGAATGAGCCGAAAACCGCGTTTTTCGGCGAATGATCTTGACGCAAAATACGAAGTATTTTGTGTTATGCGGCACTAGTTGGATCTGTGCTTCAGATAGATACCATATA
Source organism: uncultured Desulfovibrionaceae bacterium (assembly GCA_949427775.1). Classification (GTDB taxonomy): domain Bacteria; phylum Desulfobacterota; class Desulfovibrionia; order Desulfovibrionales; family Desulfovibrionaceae; genus CASQEL01. Next base: position 1,879 of record CASQEL010000003.1, on the reverse strand, counting down.
CGCTGAGGGCAATACCGATAAGAGTAAAAATAATCCATCCTGTCGTCATATCAATCCTCCGTGAGGTAAATGCTCACCAACAGACACATGAATGCAGCAAAAAAGACCGAAGGACCAACTTCTTTTCCCTGAAAGAGGGCCACAGCTATTCCTGCAACGCCCATTTTTTCGAGAGCATCTGCAACCCGCTTGAGCTTCTTTTTATATTTCATCGTTCGCCTCGCCTTCACGATAACCATTCCGCCATTTGTTGTCGAACTCTTTTGCCGGTTGTCACCCGTTGGGGCGTTACCTGTTTAGGGTCAGCCCTCAGTACTTCGCCTGCCGCAAAGCCGCCTTTTTTCCGTCCCGCGGCGTTGCAAGGCCGCCATTGACCTTGCGGCATATTCAATACGGCTTCGGCCGATGTTTGCCTTGCGCCTTGCAGGCCGAAAAAATTCGGCTTTTCGCGGACCTGGGGCATTTTCAGCGTGAAAAGCGTCATCATCGGCCTGAAGAAAGAGGAATAACCAGGGATTACGGGGCGGAATTTTTGCTTGACCCGTTATAAATGAATACTGTATACAAAATGCAACAAATATCATCACTGTTTTTTCGGAGGATCTTTCCATGGCAGAGCAGGTTGACGCTACCGGTTATTTCGGCCCCTACGGCGGCCAGTTTGTTCCTCAGGAACTGAAAGCGGCGCTGGACGAAATCGCCGCGGCCTTCGTCCGTTACAAGGACGATCCGGAGTTCGTCCGGGAGCGGCAGCGCTACATGGCCCAGTATCAGGGCCGGGCCACACCTGTATTTCTCTGCGAGAATCTGACCCGGCGGTGCGGCGGCGCCCGGATCTGGCTCAAACGCGAAGATCTCAACCATCTCGGCGCGCATAAGGTCAACAACACGCTGGGGCAGATTCTGCTTGCCCGGCGTATGGGCAAAAAACGCATTATCGCGGAAACCGGGGCGGGACAGCACGGCGTGGCCACAGCGGCCACGGCGGCCCTCATGGGCATGGAGTGCGTCGTCTATATGGGTGAAAAGGATATTGAGCGGCAACGTCTCAATGTCTTCCGCATGGAAATGATGGGGGCACACGTGGTGGCCGCCACGCAGGGGTACAAGGGCCTCAAGGAAGCGGTGGATCTGGCTATTGAAGATTTGCTCGCCCATCTCGACACGACGTTCTATCTGTTGGGCTCGGCCGTCGGACCACATCCCTATCCCAGTATGGTGGGGTATTTTCAGTCCGTCATCAGCGAGGAATCCCGCCTTCAGATGTTGCAGCAGACGGGACGCCTGCCCGATGCCGTGCTGGCCTGCGTGGGCGGCGGTTCCAATGCCGTGGGCTCGTTCACCCACTATCTGGACGATGCGGACGTGCGGCTCATCGGCGTTGAACCCGGCGGGCGCGGGCTGACGTACGGCAATCATGCCGCCACGTTATGCGTCGGAGAGCCGGGCATCATCCACGGTTACAAAGCCTATATGCTCAAGGATGAGGCCGGGGAACCCGCGCAGGTGCACTCCATCTCGGCGGGGCTGGACTATCCCGGCGTGAGTCCCCTTTTGTCCCATCTTAAAGATACCGGGAGAGCCGAGTTTGTCAGCGTCAGTGACGAAGAGGCCGTGCGGGCGTTCTTTGCCCTGTCCCGGACTGAGGGCATCATCCCCGCGCTGGAATCCGCCCATGCTGTGGCCCATGCGCTGAAAATAGCGCCGCAGATGCCGCGCGACGCCCAAGTGCTGGTCACGCTGTCCGGGCGCGGCGACAAGGATGTGGCCCAGATTGAACGCATGGTGGCTGAGGGATTGGTTGTTCCGAACGACTGATGTTTGCATTAGAGCATTTCTCGAATGAAACTCTCCGGTTTCATTCAATCTCGCTGCCGTC
>CASQEL010000002.1 GCA_949427775.1 uncultured Desulfovibrionaceae bacterium | reverse complement strand
TTCCCTCCTGTCCTCATGCAAAAAACACTCCGTCCAAAAACAGGCAGAAAATTCCACCCGCTCCCTCATATGGCGTCAGGCCATAACCGGACAGATTGAAGTACGGCAGGAACGTGCGGGAAGAAGCTATTCCCCTCATGGCCGCCAACGTCCGGAGGGAGCTTGCGGCCTGACCAACCCGCGCACCATGACCGATCAGGCCGTGGCCGCCCTCTGCAAAGCCGCGCTGTAGCGCCTGCCGTTATCGGCTTCGCGCTGCTCGCAAACAGCGCGCGGCGGCGTAGCCCTGACAAGGGACGTTATCCGACTCCTTCCGACGGCTTCCCTCCGGTTGCCGCCGCTCCCGCATGATTCTGTTCCATTTTATCAAACAGTATTCGTTTTTTTTCAATTTGACAGAACACCCCTCTCGCCATGATACCATTTTCACAAAAGAATGGCCGAACTGGGCAAGCGGCCGGCAGAAGGCCCGGCGCACGGTATCCCGCCATGCGGACAGCAGGAAAACCGGCCGGGCGGAAGCAGCGAGGATGCGCGCATGACTGAGAATTTCGTTTCCGCCACAGGCGCTTTGACGGCAAAGCACGCTGTCCCGGCCCGTTATCTGGCGCACACGGCCATCTGTCTGATCATCATGTTCGGGTTCGGCCGGCTTGCGCCCTTCGGCCCGCTCACACCGCTTGGGATGAACCTCATCGGCATCTTTCTCGGTGTGCTCTACGGCTGGATTTTCATCGAGATCGTCTGGCCGAGCCTGCTCGGCCTGCTGGCGCTCATGCTCATCGGCGGCATGAAGCCCGCGGAGTTGCTCAACAAGAGTTTCGGCGACCCCATCGTGCAGATGATGTTCTTCATCTTTGTTTTCTGCGCCACCATCAATTATTACGGCCTTTCCAAGTTCATCTCGCTCTGGTTCATTTCGCGCAGGTTCGTCAAGGGCAGACCCTGGCTCTTCACGTTCGTCTTCATGGGGTCCATCTTCATTCTCGGCGGCCTGACCTCCGCGTCACCCGCGGCCATCATCGGCTGGTCCATCCTCTATGGCGTGTGCGAGGTCTGCGGCTACAGAAAGGGCGAGGGCTATCCCACCATGATGGTCTTCGGCATCGTGTTCGCGGCGCAGATGGGCATGTCGCTCATACCGTTCAAGCAGGCCGCGCTCACCGTGTTCAGCGCCTATGAAACCATGAGCGGCGTGGGTATCGACTATGCCAAATACATGCTGGTGGCGCTGATCATCTGCGCCGTCTGCTCCGGCGTCTTCATCCTGATCGGCAAATACATCTTCAGGCCGGACATGAGCAAACTCCTCGACCTTGAGGCCGAAAAGCTGGACACCGAGGGCGCGCTCAATCTCAATGCCGTACAGAAGGCCGTCCTGGTATTCCTCTTTCTTCTGGTTCTGCTTCTCCTGGCGCCGAACTTTCTGCCCGCGAATTTCTTTGTGACCAGATTCCTGCGCTCCATCGGCAACACGGGCATCGTCATTCTGCTCGTCACCGTCATGGCGGCCATCAAGGTCAACGGCAAACCCCTGCTCAATTTCAAGGTCATGGTGGATTCCGGCGTGACCTGGGGCATCGTTCTCCTGCTCGCCTTCGTGCAGCCGCTCACCGGAGCCATGGCCGCCCCGGAGAGCGGCGTCACCGCATTTCTCATGCAGGCCCTGAAGCCCATCTTCGGGGGCGGCTCCAGCATTACCTTTGCCGTGGTCATCGGTCTGGTGGCCACCCTGCTCACCCAGGTCATGAACAACGGCGCTGTGGGCGTGGCCCTCATGCCTGTGGTCTACAGCTATTGTCAGGCGGCGGGCGCCAATCCGGCGCTTGCGCTCATCATGGTGGTCATGGGCGTCCATCTTGCCTTTCTCACGCCGGCGGCCAGCGCCAGCGCGGCGCTGCTGCACGGCAACGAGTGGTCGGATGCCCGGGCCATCTGGCATACGGCGCCCCTGGTCATCGCGGTGTCGTGGGTGATCATCGCGATCGTCACGCTCACGGTCGGCGCGGTTCTTTTTTAAGACATGCCGAAAGGCGGTCACCTTTCAGGCCGGGCCTTGCGCCCGGCTTTTTTCCTTGCGTCAGACGCCGCCATATCCGGGGCCTGCCGGGCGTTGCGCCAGACGGTTTCCGCATCCAGCGAGGGGAGCGAGAGGAAAAATTCCCGCAGCGCCTTCATGATGCCCTGGGCCTGAGGGCTGACGTGTTTGTTGCGGCGCACAAGGATGCCGTACAGCCGGTTGGGAAAGAGATGATCCAGCGGCCGGGCGCCGATCTGCTGCCAGTCCGCCCCGAAATTGGTGGCCTGGAGGCAGAGCTCGTCCATGATGGTCACGCCCAGCCCGTGCCAGACAAAGCGCATGATGAGATGGTAGTTGTTGACCTTGAGAGACGTGTTTTTCTGAATGAAATCGCCCAGTCCGGAGTTGCGGCACCAGCAGCCGAGGTCGTCCGGGTCCTCCTCGTCGGCAAAGGCCACATAAGGCAGACGGCGCAAATCCTCGAGATCCGGCACGGGCGGGATATTCCAGGGATTGTCGCGCCGCATGACCAGCAGCGGCCGCGCCTTGAAGACCACGTCCAGCCGGTCGTTCTCCGGCTTTTCGATGACCGGGAGCAGGCCGAAATCCACATGGGATTCGGCGACGGACTTGCGCACGTCCGAGGAAAGGCCGCGCTCCAGGGAAATATCCACGCCCGGATAACGCCGTAAAAATTCCACCGTGGTGGGAACGGAAAGGGTGGCGATGGGCAGGGTGGCGGCAATGGAAACCGCGCCCCTGAGTTCGCCGTTCGCGCTGCCCACCGAGGAACGCATGCTCTGGAGCGCCTCGAAGGTGGTGATGGCCCAGTCCAGGAGTTTGGCGCCCTCGGGCGTGATGCGCAGGGATTTCTTGTAACGGTCAAAGAGGACGGTGTTCAGCTCCTCTTCCAGTGAACGGAGCTGGTAACTGATGGTGGAGGGGTTGCGGTGCATGTGCTCGGCGGCGCGGCGCACGCTGCCGGTCTTGGCCACCCAGTAAAAGCCGCGCAGCCACTGGAGAAAGTCGCCATTAAGCTCTTCGATCACGGAACCGGCTCCTGTTTGATTTTTTTATACAATACGTGATTTTTATTGATTTGACAATACAGTCGCAACATATGATTTTTCCTTCACAAGGTCCGGGCCGCCCCGCTGGGGGGCCTGCCCACGCCCGGACGAACGAAGTGTCCGCACATCTTCAGACCAGGATACCGGCATGAAAACGACCAGACACAGTCTGGGCACGCTCGTGGAAACCGACGTGCTCATCATCGGCTCCGGAGCATCCGGTTGCGGCGCGGCGCTTGGCGCGCGCGACCAGGGCCAGGACGTCGTCATCATCGACAAGGGCAAGCTCGAAAGCTCGGGCTGTATCGGCGGCGGCAATGATCACTACATGGCTGTTCTCGACGAACCGGGCGCACCCTTCGACACCCCCGACGATCTTGTAAAATTCTACGCCAAACCCCTCAACGGCTGGACGCCGGCCATGCTCGTCAACGGCTGGTACAACCACATGCGCCACTTCCTCCGCATTCTCGGCGCGGCGGGCGTGGACTTCGGCCGCAATGCCGACGGCACCTATGTGCGCACCCAGGGCTTCGGCCAGCCGGGCCGCTGGTGGGTGCACATCGCCAACGGCATGACCATCAAGCGCGTCATGGCGCGCCTGGTGCATGAAAGCGGCGTCCATGTGCTCGACCGGATCATGGCCATGCGCATTCTTGCGGACCACGGGAAGGCCTGCGGCTGTCTCGGCTGGAACGTGCGTACCGGCGAGTATGTCATCATCCGCGCCAAAACCGTGGTTTCGGCCCAGGGGCGCTCGGCCACGCGCGGCACGGACAATTCCACCCACAATGCCTACAACGTCTGGATGTATCCGTACAATACCAGCGCGGGCGTGGTGCTCGGCTATCGGGCGGGCGCGGCCGTCACCGAGCTGGACACCTACCAGCGCGCCACCCTGTTGCCCAAGGGCTTCGGCTGTCCGGGCATGAACGGCATCAACAGCTCCGGCGCGCACGAGCTCAACGCTTTGGGCGATCGCTTCATGGGCAAGTATGACCCCATGGGCGAGAACGGCGTGCGCAACAACCAGATTCAGGGCACCTTCCAGGAACAGATGGAAGGCGCGGGACCGCCCTTCTATATGGACATGCGCCATGTGGACCCGGCCGTGGTGCGGGAGCTCCAGTATGTCCTCATGCCCGGCGACAAGGCCACGTTCGGCGACTGGGCCGACTGCACCGGTACGGATTTCCGGCGCAAGCTCCTGGAAGTGGAGATCGGCGAACTCATCTTCGGGGGCGCCATCGCGGTCAATGACAGTTTTGAATCCAGCCTGCCCAATCTCTTCAGCGGCAGCGTCTTCCTCTACTGTTCCGGCGCCATGTGCGGCGGCTACGAAGCCGGACGACAGGCCGCCCTGCGCGCCTCGGGCATGCGCGAGGCGGGACAGGTGGACGAGGACATGGCCAGGGAAGTCAGGGACGAGGTGTTCGCCCCCATGGCCGATCCGGAGGGCGACCCGCTGGACTATGCCGAACTGGAACAGGCCATCCGCAACGTCATGAATTATTACATGGGCTTCCGCCGCTCCATGGCAGGCATGGAACGCGCCCTAGAGAAGATCCGCTTTCTTTCCGGCGAGGCCCGGCGGCTGCGCGCCGCTTCCTTGCGCGACCTCATGCGCTGCCACGAAAGCCGGGACATCCTGGCCGTCTGCGAGCTGGCCATCCGGGCCACCATGGAGCGCAAGGAATCCGGTCGGTGCGTCTACCGTGTACGCGAGTTCCCCGATCTCAATCCGGAAATGGCGAAACCCCTCCTGCTCATCCGTCCCGGAGACGCCGGGGGGAGCGAACTGGGCGTTCCGCGTTTCCAGTGGGGCAAGGCGCCGCTGCTTTGAGCGACCGTTGAAGAAGAATTTGCATCCGCAAGGAGAATCCCATGCCTCCCAAATACAGTCGAGAATTGAGCCGGCCTGTGGCCCAGGGGCCGCGCCTGAAGGAACAGTTCCGCACCTCGCCCTGCGAGGTCGCCTGCCCGGTGGGAACTTCCATCCAGAAGATGCAGGCCCTTGCCGAAAAAGGCGAGTTCACCGAAGCCCTGCGCTACCTGCGGGCCAAGAATCCCTTTCCCGGCATCACGGGCCGGGTCTGCCCGCACTTCTGCATGGACGCCTGCAACCGCAGCCGCATGGAAGGCCGCGTCAATACCCGCGCCCTTGAGCGCGCGTGCGCCGACCTTGCCGAGCGCGGGGCCGCGCTCTTCCGCAACCGTCCGGCCACGGGCAGGAAGGTGGCGGTCATCGGCGGCGGCCCGGCCGGGCTCACCGGCGCCTACTTCCTCGCCCTGCTCGGCCATGCCGTCACGGTGTACGAGGCCGAGCCCCTGCTCGGCGGCGTGCCCCGCTACGGGGTGCCCGATTTCCGTCTGCCCCGACATGTGGTGGACCGCGAGGTGGGCCTGGTGCTGGAAACCGGAGTGCGCGCCCATGTGAACACCCGCGTGGGCGTGGACATTTCCATGGACGAGATCCGCGACCGCTTTGACGCCGTCGTCATCGCCACAGGCGTGCCCGCGGAGAACAGCCTGCCCGTTCCCGGAGCGGACAGGGCGGTGCGCGCGGTGGAGTTTCTGCGAGAGGCGGCCCTGGGCCGCGCCGCGGGCAAGGTGGGCAAAAGAGTGGTCGTCATGGGCGGCGGCGGCGTGGGCTTTGACTGCGCCTTCACCGCAAAGCGCCTGGGCGCGACGGAGATCCACGTCATCTGTCTGGAAAAGTCCGGCGAAATGCGCGCCCCGGCCGAAGATCTGGAGCTGGCCGCGCGGGAGGGCATCCGGATCCACAATGGCTGCACCATGTCCGCCATTCGCACAAAAGATGACGCCGTGACCGGCGTGGACTTTTATGAGGTCAGGGAATTTCGCTTCGACGATGCGGGAAAGCCCGTGCTGGAACCCATGCCCGGCGGCAGCCGCAGCCTCGACTGCGACACGGTCATCTTTGCCGTGGGCATGAAGACGGATCTGGACTTCCTCGGCGAAGACGCGGGCGGCCTCGCGCTCACCCCGCGCCGCTGGATCGTGGTGGACGAACGCCAGGCGACGAGCCGCGAGAAGCACTACGCCGCCGGAGACGTCGCCGCCGGACCGGCCTCCATTGCCGGAGCCGTGGGCGGCGGCCGTCGGGCGGCCTTTGCCGTCCACGCCTTCCTGACCGGGGAGGACGCGCGCGTCTGGATCATCAACGACGAAAACATGCTGGAGCCGCGCGACGACATGGCGGGGTCTGTCGATCCCTACGTGGTGCCTTTTGAGGAGATCCACGGCATCAGCCGGTGCGCCCCCGCGCAGCCTGAAACAGAGGCCGTCAGCGACTGCGCCAAGCCCTTTGCCGAGCTCGGCCTGGGCTTCACGCGCGAACAGGCCATGACCGAGGCGGCGCGCTGTCTGCATTGCGGCCACTGCAAGGCCTGCGGGACCTGCGTGGATGACTGCCCCGGCTATGTGCTGGAGATGGCGCCGTATGGCGACGGAGAACGCCCGCAAGTGGAGCACGGGGACGAGTGCTGGCATTGCGCCAACTGCCGCACCAGCTGCCCCACGGGCGCCATCGGCTTCACCTTCCCGCTCAGGATGCGGGTTTAGAGCGGATTCGAAGACACGCCCGCTCACGCAGTCGGCAGAGCATTTTCGATGTGAAATGCTCTGGTTCGCCGCACCGGATGCGGCGGCATTTCCCATATACCCGTTACAGGAGGTCATGGAATATGTTGTCACGGAGGATGTTCCTCAGGGGGGCGGCGGTTTCCGCCGCGTTGCTCGCCTTCTCTCCCGCCACGCTCTTCAGCGCTGACGGGCCGGTGGTCCGGACGCCCAAGGGGAAAGTTCGCGGCATGGTCAGGGACGGCGTCGATGTCTTTCTGGGCGTACCCGCGGGCAAACCGCCCTACGAAGCCGGAACGCGCCTGAAGGAGGCGCAGTTCGTGGAGCCGTGGAAAGGCGTGGTGGACTGTTTCAAACAGGCGTCTCTGCCGCTCCAGGGCGGAGGCGTCATCGCCGACGGCGAAGAGGGACAGATCGGCCCGGACGGCAAACCTCTGCCCGGCAAGAACTCCAGAATCATTGTTCAGGGCGGCGGCGACTGTCTGCGCATGAATGTCTGGACGCCCGGCAACGGTCAAAAGAACTGTCCGGTGCTGGTCTACATCCCCGGCGGCGGTTCCATGAGCTGCGACAACAGCGAGATCGACGGCACGGCCTTCGCCAGGGACGGCATCGTGGTCGTTTCCATCCCCTACCGGGTCAATGTGGACGGCTTCATGAAGATCGACGGCGTACCGGCCAACCTGGCCATTCGCGACATGATCTTCGCCCTCAAATGGGTGAGACGGAATATCGCCTCCTTCGGCGGCGATCCCGACAATGTCACCGTCATGGGGCAGAGCGCCGGTTCGACCCACATCGGTTCGCTTCTGGCGTCGCCGCTGGCCAAGGGCCTGTTCCGGAGGGCCATCCTCATGAGCGGTTCGCACCTCGCGCAGTGGACGCCCGAACAGGCGGACACGTCTTCAAAGATGCTCTTTGACTACTACGGCATCCCGCACACGAAGGAAGGCATCCTTTCGCTGCCGCCGGAAAAACTGCTCAACTTCCGCCGTCTGCTGGTGGAAAAGAGCATGGATCCCGCATGGCTGCGCTATACCAACGGCAACGCCACCCTGTTCAAGCCCTATGTGGACGGCGAAGTCCTGAAAAAGCGCGTGGTGGACAGCGTGGCTGACGGCGCGGGCAGGGAAGTGGACGTGATGATCGGCTCCACCGCCAACGAATGGAACTACGTCACCGTGCCCAGCGGCGAGATCGACCGCCTGACCGGGAAGGACGTGCGGACCCTGCTGGACGGCATCGGCGCCCCGGCCTCCGTGGCCGACGCCTACCGGGCCAACGGGCGCGGCAAGACCGACGGCGAGGTGTATTCGGCCATCCAGAGCGACATCATCTTCCGCGTGCCCACCAACCGCCTGCTGGAAGCCCGCCACAAGGGCGGCGGCAAGACCTGGGCCTACTCCTTCGACTGGAAGAGCCCGGCCTTCGACAACAAGATGGGCGCCGCCCACTGGGCCGACATCCCCTTTGTGTTCAAGATGGTGGGCAACGACAAGTTGGCCGGAGAGATCCGCGACTACGTGGGCGACAACCCGCCTCAGGCGCTTGCGGACCGGATGCACGACGTCTGGGCGCGCTTCATCAGGACCGGCGATCCCGGCTGGACGCCCTATTCCCTGCCGGAACGCAAGACCATGTCCATTGATGACGGCAACTGGCGGGAAAAGAGCGATCCCTGGCGCAAGGAACGCGAACTCCTCATACTGAAATAACCGGGAGGGGAAAGGATGTTTCGTAAATATCTTGCGGTCCTTTGCCTGGCGGCGGCCGTGAGCCTGGGGGCGTGGTCGTCGGCGCGCGCCATTGATTTCAAGGTCAGCGGCACCTGGTCCATGGCTTTCGGCGTGGGCGACACGGGTCTTATCAACAAACGCAACGGCCGTCATGTGAACAACGGCGACAGGTTCAACGCTCGCCAGCGCGCCCTGCTCTTCCTGCGCGCCATTGCCTCGGAGAGCCTCCAGGGAAATGTGGCCTTCAAACTGTCGCCGCAGGTTTGGGGCAGCGCCAACACCGGCGGCGCGCTGGGCACTGACGGCACTGAAGTGAAAATCGGTCAGGCGAATCTGGAATGGGCGCCGCCGGACAGTGACCTGCGCATCAAGATGGGCCTGCAATTCGTGTCGTTGCCGCAGGCGGCGGGGGGATCGTCCATCTTCGACGATCGCGTGGCCGGAATCACCGCCAACTATATGTTCAATGAAAACGTCGGCCTGACCGGCGTGTGGATGCGGCCGCTCAACGACAACTATGCCGGCGGCAACTTCCGGGCGGGCAGCGATACGGGCATCTATTCCAAGGAGCCCGCCGGGTATCTGGATAACATGGACCTCTTCATGCTGGCCTTGCCCCTGCGGTTTGACGGCATTTCCCTCACGCCCTGGGCCATGCTGGGCATGCAGGGCCGCAATACGCCGTATTTCATGGAATATTACGACAACTGGTTCGGCGACGGCGCACCCGCCGTGGGGACGACGCCTTTCCTGGCCCGTCTGGAAGGCATCGACGGCATGAACATTCGCAACCTCAACCCCACCTCCAAACCGTATGGCGCCATGTTCTGGGCCGGTCTGCCCGTCAGGGTGAACGACCTTGACGGCTGGAACATCGAGTTCGATTTCAACTACGGCTATGTGGAGTCCCTCGGCCGTTTCGATGCGGCAAAGCGCAACGACTGGTCCGACACAGTGCGCGGCAGCATGGAACGCCAGGGCTGGGTGGCCAAGGCCCTGGTGGAATACAAGACGGACTGGGGCAAGCCCGGCATCTTCGGCTGGTACGGCTCCGGCGATGACGACAACGTCAAGAACGGTTCCGAGCGCATGCCCTCCATCTGCGCCTACGGCAACTTCACCTCCTTCATGGGATATGGCGAAGGCATGGACTGGGAAGTCAACTGGTTCTACCGCGCCAAATCGCTGAGCTATGCCGGCACCTGGGGCATCGGCGCCTTTGTCCGCGACGTGAGCTTCATCGACGACGTGAATCACCTGTTCCGCGTGGCCTGGTGGGGAGGCACCAACAGCCCCGGCATGGTCAAGTACATGACCCAGTCGAGCGCGTGGGAAGCTCCCACCAACCGCTACGACAGCCTCTACATGACCACCAACGACAATCTGCTGGAATTCAACCTGGTCACGCGCTGGGACATTTACGAAAACCTCGAATGCCTTGTGGATCTCGGCTATATCGCCAACTTCATGGACAATGACACGTGGAAGAAGGGCTACAAGAACTTCGGCACGTATCAGAAGCAGGATGCCTGGAAAGCCCAGGTCATCTTCCAGTACGACTTCTAACCTTCATGCCCCCTGCCGGAAGTGCTGGCGGGGGGCCGGAATCCGCCATGATCAAAAGCATCGACCCCGAAGTCTGCATCGGCTGCGGCGCCTGTGTGCGTATCTGCCCGCTGGACACGCTGCGCGCGGGCGAGGACAAAAAGGCGTTCATCGCCTACCCCGACGACTGCATGACCTGTTTCCTCTGCGAACGCGCCTGCCCCTCCGGGGCCATTGACGTGGACCCGCTGCGCGAAGTGCTGCCGCCCACCTTTCCCGACGTGTCCGTGGAGCTTGGAGGAGGCCGCGCATGAAAAACACCCTGAAGATCACTCGAGTGGAAACCGATCTGCTCATCCTCGGCGGCGGCTCCGCCGGGCTCTGGGCCGCGCACCGCTTCGCCGAATGCATGCCGGGGCGCAGAATATGCATCGTGGACAAGGGACCGCGGGACTGGGGCGGCCTCATGGCCATGGCCGGGGGCGATTTCGAGGCCGTCCTGCCGCCCGACACGGTGGACGACTGGCTGGAAGACCTTGTGTACTACTTTGACGGACTGTGCGATCAACCGCTCATGGAGGCCATCCTCTCCCGCTCCGCCGAACGCATGCGCGACTACGAACGTTTCGGCTGCGAATTTTTCCGCACGCCGGACGGCAACCTCAGGAGCGTTCCCCAGCGCGGATTGCCCCACGTCAGGCTCTATCCCGCCCGGGTCAAGGGGCGCGGCGGCGAACTCATGGCAAAGAGTCTGGTGGCTCGGCTCAAGGATGCCGGGGTCACGCGCATGGGGCGCATCATGCTCACGGACTATCTTGCGCGCGATGGACGCGTCATCGGGGCCGCGGGCTTTCATTGCGTGAGCGGGGAAGCGTATATTTTCCATGCCGGAGCCGTCATCGCGGCCACGGGCATGGGCGGCTGGAAAACCTCCTACGGCAAGAACACGCCCACGGGCGAGGGCCTGCGCATGGCCTTTGCGGCCGGGGCCGAATTGCAGGATCTGGAGTTCGCGCGCGTGTGGAACATGCCGCGTCTCTTCGCCTGGGAAGGGCAGACCCATCTCTTCCCGCTGGGCGCGCGCTTTGTGAACCGCATGGGCGAAAACTTCATGAGCCGCTATTCGCCGGTGCTCGGCCCCAATACCGATCCGCACTTCACCACCGTCGGCATGGCGCTGGAAATCCGCGCCGGGCGCGGCCCCATCATCTTCGACGTCAGCCCCCTGCGCGACGAGGACATGGTTTTGCTCAAGCCCCAGACCGGCTGGCAGAAGCTCAACTATGAAAAACTGTGCGGGCTCGGTCTTGACCTGTTCAAGAACAATACCGAGTGGGTGCCGCAGATGACCGTTTCTCACGGGGGCATCCGGACGGAAATCGACGGCTCCACCGCCGTGGCCGGTCTGTTTGCCGCGGGCACGGCGCGCAGCCTGGAGCCGGGCGTCTATGCGGGCGGCTTCGCTCTCATGACCACGGCCGTCACCGGGCATATGGTCGGTGAAACCGCCGCCGCGTGGCTCAGGAATGCGGACGCCGCGCCCGCGCCGGACGAGGCCGAGGCCGAAGCCCTGTTGGAGCGCGCTTTCGCGCCTCTGGGCCGTGAAGGGGCGGACAGGCTGACGCCCAAGCAGGTACTGACCGGGATACAGACGGCGGTCTTTCCCCATGACGTCTCCATCGTCAAGAACGGTCCGGCGCTGGAACGCGCGCTGGCGGAAATCCGGCGCATCCGGGAGGAAGATGTGCCGCGCATGGCGGCGGCCGACCCGCACTATCTGCTCAAGCTGCATGAAGTGGTGTCCGTGGCCTTTGTGAGCGAGCTTTTCGTGCGCGCCTCGCTGGAACGCAAGGAGAGCCGGGCTGGGCATTTCCGCGAGGACTTCCCGCATCCGGACCCCGCGGGACCGGCGTGGCTTCTCGTCCGGCACGGGGCCGACGGTCGGCCGGTATTCGCGCGCGAGCGCGTTCCGCTGGAAAAATGGCGCGTTCCGCTCACCCGCTGTTATCAGGACAACTTTGCGTTTGTGGAACGGAAGGCGGCGGGAAACGTCCAAGATCGGCCCTCATGACCCCGCCTGCGCAACGCCGCCTTTTTTGCGGCGTTGCGGGGCCGACATCGACCGCGCGGCAGATTCGGTTTCCGTCCGGTCCCGGATGGCCGCGTTTCGGGATGTCGCTTGTTTTCGGAACCGCGCCGCGATATTTTGGAACAGATTCATTGTGACTTTTCACAACGTCACAGCTGAAAGACACGCTTGCTCCGGCATGGCACAGCGCAAAGAGAGTGCGCTTATGCCTTTGCGGCGGCCCCCGCTTCCGCATCGGCAGAGCATTTTCCCTTTGAAAATGCTCTGCCGAACGGGGTGTCGAGCGCGTCCGCCCGCGACACGGAGAAGGTACGGCCCGCCGCAATGACGACGGGCCGTTGTTTTGTTTCGACTGTGGAGGAGAGTCCCGCGGCCCGCGCACGGCGATGGGCCGCGTTCCCATGCCGCATATGGAGTTGCCGGGGAATGCGGGCGGTTGCCGCGCATCGTCGTTCCGGGACGGCATGGAGGCGCGGCGGTCGGAGATGCCGCTGCGCGCCGCAATTTTGTTCAAGAAATTTAATATAGATATTTCAATGAGTTACTTGAAAAAGACCCGGTCTGCAACCGACTGAAATCACAGATTTTTTTTAGAGTCCGCAATGCGTTGAAATTTTTCGACCCTGTTGCATTTACACGAAAAGTATGTTTTTGACGTAAGCATTCCTGATCGGGACCGGTGTTTTCATGGAGTTTTCCGGATGCCGCGTCCCGTCGGCCTCAGGCCGGCGCCCGCATATGTCGGTCGTTGCCCGAACGGGCGACGTCGCGTCGTTTTTTTGTGACGCCGCGCTTCCCTTATGGTATGCTGCCGACCGGCAGTCAGGTATAGACCGGCCCCGCGCCGGGCCGCGTCCCTGTCGTCCCATCGCCGTTGCAGGATGTGGACCGCGCCGGGCAGGAGAACCTTTCCGCGGCGCCTCCTTGCGGAGTCGCTCGCGCGCGGGCTGGCGACGCCGTGAAGGCCGGGCGACGTGATGTCGCAGAGCCCGTGATGCCGTGGAGTCTTGATGCGGCTCCGTCCGACGGACGGCCGGAGAGCCGCTGCCGCGGTCGTCGCGCGTAGAGCGCGGCGTTACCCCCTCGTGCGGTTTCATCAACGTCCCGGGAGGGGGATCAATAGTGTGAAATGCCCTGTGAGAGGGCCGTGGGAGAAATGTATGAAAAACGTCGCACGTTATATTCTGCCCGTCGCGTTGTGCGGCTGCCTGTGCCTGCTTGCCGCCTGCCTCGGTGAAAAACAGCAGCAGCAGAAACAGGCTCCGCCGCCGCTGGTGACGCTTTTTGCCGTGGAGGCGAAAGATCATCCGTATCCGGCCGAGTATCAGGCCCAGACGCAGGGTTCCAAAGCCGTCGAAGTGCGCTCGCGGGTGGAAGCGATTATCGAAAAGCGGATGTACACCGAGGGTGATTACGTGAAAGCGGGGCAGTTGTTGTTTCAGCTGGAGCGGGATCAGTATGAAGCCCAGGCGCAGGAAGCCGCCGCCAAGTACGAGAACGCCAAGCGCGAATGGAACCGCATCCGCCCGCTGTACGAAAAGAACGCCGTCAGCCAGAAGGATCGCGACACCGCCCTCGCCAACTACGACAGCGCCCGCGCCGCCCTGCGGCAGGCCAGAATCAATCTGGACTACTGCCAGGTGACGTCGCCGGTTTCCGGTTTCACGGGCAAGGAGCAGGTCACGCCCGGCAACCTGGTGCGCAACGACTCGCTGCTGACCTACGTCAACCAGACCGACCCGCTGTACGTGAACTTCGCCATCGCCGGTCCGGATCTGATGCGCCGCCAGCAACTGGCGGCGGAAAAGCGTCTGGAGTATCCGAAGGACAAACGCTACAAGGCCCGCATCCGCCTGCTGGACGGCACCATGTACGATCGGGAGGGGGCGGTCACCTTCATTGATACCCGCGTGGATCCCGCCACGGGCGTGGTCAAGGCCCGGGCCGAGTTCCCCAACAGCGACGACCGGGTCATGCCGGGGCAGTACGTGCGCATCTATATGGAAGGGGACACGCTGAAAAACGCCGTCCTCATTCCCCAGAAATGCGTGCTCATGACCCAGCAGGGCACTCTGGTCATGGTGGTGGACAAGGACAACAAGGTCACGCCGCGTCCGGTCAAGCTCAACGTGTCCATCGGCAACGACTATCTGGTGGATTCCGGACTTCAGGGGGGAGAACGCATCGTGCTGGAAGGGCTGGTCAAGGCCCGTCCCGGACAGCCTGTGCGCGTCGAGGCTCCCAAAGCCCCGCAGGGACAGGCCGCGCCCGCAGCCGGTAAATAGGTGTTCCCATGGCTAAAACAGAACCGAATTTTTTTCTCAAGCGACCGATTCTTTCAACGGTTATTTCGCTGTTCATCCTCCTGGTGGGCGGACTGGCCATCAACGCGCTGCCCATCGCCCAGTATCCGGACCTGATTCCGCCCACGGTGTCGGTATCGGTGTCCTACCCCGGAGCGTCGGCGGAAACCATCGCCTCCACGGCCGTGGCGCCTCTGGAAGTGGCCATCAACGGCGTGGAAAACATGCTCTATATGACCTCCGTGTCCTCTTCGGGCAGCGGCAGCGGCACCATCAACGTTTACTTCAAGCTGGGCACCGATCCGGACATCGCCCTGGTCAACGTCAACAACAAGGTCAATCTCGCCACCACGCAGCTTCCGGAAGACGTGCGCCGTCAGGGGGTGACGGTGGTCAAGAAATCGCCGTCCATGCTGGAGATTTTGTCTCTGTATTCGTCGGACGGCCGCTATGACGAAGTGTTCCTGCACAACTACATGCAGGCCAACATCGTGGACGAAATGAAGCGTGTGCCCGGCGTGGGCGACTGCAGCATTTTCGGCAGCATGGATTACGCCATGCGCATCTGGCTGCAGCCGGACAAACTGGCCAAGTACGGCCTCACGCCCACCGATGTGGGCAACGCCATCAGGGATCAGAACGCGCAGTTCGCGCCCGGCCGTCTGGGTTCCATGCCCGGCCCGGACACCGTGCAGCTCACCTGGCAGATCGATACCGAAGGCCGCCTGCCCGACGCGGCGGATTTCGAAGAGATCATCATCCGTTCCGACCCCGACGGCGCGACCCTGCGCCTCAAGGACGTGGCCCGCGTGGAGTTGGGCGGCAAGGACTACAGCGTCGTTTCCAAGCTCAACGGCAAGCCCGCGCGCATGGCCGGGGTGTATCTGCTGCCCGGCGCCAACGCCATTGAAACCGGCAAACTGGTGGGCGAAAAGATGGAGGAGCTGGCCCGGCGCTTCCCGGTGGGCGTGGAATACAGTATCCCCTTCGACACCAACCGCTTCGTGCAGGCCTCCATCGACGAGGTGTACAAGACGTTGGGCGAAGCCATGCTTCTGGTGTTCATCGTGGTGTTCGTCTTCCTCCAGAACTGGCGGGCCACGCTGATTCCCTGTCTGGCCGTGCCCGTGTCCATCATCGGAACCTTCGCGGGCATGTACGCCCTGGGGTACACCATCAACACCCTGACGTTGTTCGGTATGGTGCTGGCCATCGGCATCGTGGTGGACGACGCCATCGTGGTGCTTGAAAACGTGGAACGCATCATGAGCACCGAGCATCTGCCGCCCAGGGAGGCCACGGCCAAGGCCATGAGCGAGGTGACCGGGCCGGTCATCGCCATCGTGCTGGTGCTCTGCGCCGTGTTCATCCCGGTGTCCTTCATGGGCGGGCTGGCGGGCGAAATGTACAAGCAGTTCGCCATCACCATTTCGGTGTCGGTGGTGCTTTCGGGCATCGTGGCCCTGACCCTGACGCCGGCTCTCTGCGCGCTGCTGCTCAAACCCCATGCCCATGACTACAAGCCGGGGAAATTCTTTTCCTGGTTCAACTGGTTCTTCGGCAAGGTCACTCACCGCTACGTGCGGGCCGTGCGCTTTGTGAAAGACTCCGGCCTGCGGGCCATCGTCCTGGTGACCCTGATGATCGGCGCCATGCTCTGGCTGTTCCGGGCCGTGCCCACGGCTCTCGTGCCCAATGAGGACCAGGGGTACATTCTGGGCATGGCCATTCTGGCCGACGGCGCGGCCCTGCCGCGCACGGAACGGGTGATGGACAAGATCAACACGCAGATGACGGCGCAGCCCGCGGTGGACAACATGGTGGCCATCGACGGCATCGACATCACCTCCATGGCCACAAAGAGCAACTACGGCACCTTCTTCACCGTGCTCAAGGACTGGAAGGAGCGCAAGGGACCGGGCGAATCCGCCGATGCCCTGACCGGAAAGGTCTTCGGCATGGGCATGAACGAACCCGAGGCCATGGTCATGGGCTTCACTCCGCCCCCCATCAGCGGCATGAGCACCACGGGCGGTTTTGAAGGCTACATTCAGAACCGCGGCGCCGGGAGCATCCACGAACTGGAAGCCTGGGCCGGCAAGGTGGTGGCCGCGGCGTTGAAGCGCCCGGAAATCGGCAGCGTGCAGAATCTGTTCACCACCGGTTCGCCCCAGTTGTACGCCAATCTGGACCGTGAGCGCTGCCGGGCCATGGGCGTGAACGTCAGCGACGTGTTCACCGCCATGCAGGGAACCTTCGGCACAACGTACGTCAACGATTTCAACAAGATCGGTCGTACCTTCCAGGTGCTTATGCAGTCCGAGGCCGGGTACCGCATGCTGGCCGACTCCATCAACGACGTGTTCGTGCGCAATAACAAGGGAGACATGATTCCCCTGAGCGCGCTCATGACGTTGGAGCGTCGCACCGCGCCCCAGGTGATGGAGCGCTACAACGTGTTCCCGGCCGCGCACTTCCTGGGCAACCCCGCCCCCGGCTATTCCACCGGCCAGGCCCTCAACGCCATGGAAGAAGTGGCCGCCGAGGTGCTGCCCGTGGAATACAGTCTGGGCTGGGTGGGTTCTTCGCTTCAGGAAAAGTTGGCCAGCGCCGACACCACGATCATCTTTGTGCTGGCGCTGCTGATGGTCTTCCTGATCCTCTCGGCGCAGTATGAAAGCTGGTCGCTGCCCGTCGCGGTGCTCACGGCCGTGCCTTTTGGGGTGTTCGGGGCCATCGCGGCCACCTGGATACGGGGCCTTTCCAACGACGTTTATTTCCAGGTGGCGCTGGTGACGCTGGTAGGCCTGGCGGCCAAAAACGCCATTCTCATCGTGGAGTTCGCCGCCGAAGCCTGGAGATCCGGCAAAAGTCTGGACGTGGCCGCCATGAACGCCTCGCGGCTGCGCTTCCGGCCCATCGTCATGACCTCGCTGGCCTTTATTCTGGGCTGCGTGCCGTTGGCCGTCAGCACCGGCGCGGGGGCCAACAGCCGCCACGCCATCGGCACGGCGGTCATTGGAGGCATGCTGGCCGCCACATGCATCGCCACGCTCTTTATCCCTTATTTCTTCAAGGCCATCATGGCCCTGTCTCTCAGGTTACGCGGCAAGCGCGATCCCAACGCCGGACCCAACAACGCCCGGGAGCAGGACATGGAGGAGGAAAGCCTATGATCGCCCGCACCCTGACCGTGGGAGCATGCCTCTTGCTGGGGCTGGCCCTCGGCGCGTGTTCCTTTGCGCCCAAATACGAACGCCCCGGCCAGGACATCCCCGCCGCGTGGCGGACGGTGGATGCCGGAACCGAACCTCTGACCGCCAAATGGTGGGAACGGTTCAACGACCCCGTGCTCAACGCCATGGTGGAGGAAGCGCTGCGCAACAACCAGGATCTGGCCGAATCCCTGGCCAAGATCGCGTCGGCCCGCGCGCAGCAGGGGCAGGCCCGTTCGGCGCTCTTTCCCATGATCACCGGAGAGGCCGACGCGACGTCCAACAGCACCTCGGAGCGCGCGCCGAATCTGACGTCCTACTATAATGAGAAAAACCCCATGCGCCGCACGACGACCTCCTATCAGGGGGTCATCGGCGGATCGTGGGAGCTGGATCTGTGGGGCAAGTACCGCAACCAGTACACGGCGCTGACCGACATGCTCCTGGCCACGTCCGCCGGCCATGCCGGAAACCGGCTGCTGGTGGCCGGACAAACGGCGCAGGGCTACTTCACGTTGCGGGCTTTGGACATGCAGTTGGCCACGGCCCGCCGCACGCTCAAGAGCCGCGAGGATTCGTTCGTCATCTACACCACGCGCTACAAGCAGGGCGACATCACGGAGCTGGACTGGCTGCGCGCCAAGAGCGAAGTGGAAACGGCCCGCGCTCAGGTGCACACCAGCACGGTGGGCGTGGATGCGGCCGAAGCCGAACTGGCGGTGCTCCTGGGCCGTTCGCCCCGCGAAATCATGACCGGGGCCATGGAGCGCGGACGGGAGATCGAAAATCTGCCCTCGCCCCCGTTGCTGCCCGCCGGATTGCCGTCGGAACTCCTGTTCCGGCGACCCGACATTCGCGCCGCCGAGTATCAGCTTATGGCCTACAACGCCAATATCGGCACCGCGCGGGCGAACTTCTTCCCCTCCATTTCCCTGACGGGCGCGCTCGGAACCATGAGCAGCTCCGTCGGCTGGCTGTTCAGCGGCCGGGCGGGCATGTGGAATTACGGGGTGCAGGGCAGCGTGCCCTTGCTGGACTTCGGGCGCACGTGGTATCAGGTGAAAGACGCCGAGGCCCAGAAGCAGGGGGCCATCGCCATCTATAACAAGACGGTGCAGTCGGCGTTCCAGGATATCCGCACCTCGCTGACCAAACAGCGCGAGGCGGATTTCATTGTCAACAGTTACAAGACCCAGGTGGATGCCCTGAGCCGGGCTCTGGAATTGGCGCGTCTGCAGTACGACAACGGGTATACGGACTATCTGACCGTTCTGGATGCCGAGCGGCAGCTGTTCACGGTGGAGATGCAACTGGCCACGGCCCTGAGCGACAGGTTGAACGCCATAGTGTCCGTGTGCATGGCTCTGGGCGGCGGATGGGAAGATCCGGAAGTGGCCGGACCCGTGTCGGACACGGCCGCGTCGGAGGCGGCGGCGCGCTAGGGTCAGCCCTCGGTACCCCGCCCGCCGCGAGACCGCCTTTTTGCGTCCCGCGGCGTTGCAAGGCAACCATCGACCGTGCGGCGGATTCACCACGGCTTCGCCCGATGCGCGGCGGATGGCTGTTCCTGATTCGCCGGAGCGGTTGCACAGTGAAATTGCTCTGACCGCTTCTGTATACGGGCCGGTTTTTCGGACATGCTCGCCATGCGCCGGAGAATCGGCCCGAATCGGATCCGGAGGTTTTCATGATGGTTTTTCGGAACAATGCGCGCCCGGAACGCGGCGGGAAAGGGGCTGCTCCGGGTGTGTCCGTGATTCTGGCGCTGTGGCTTGCGGCCTCTCCCATGATGGTTTATGAGGTGGCGGCGGCGCAACGGCCCGCGCCGTTGTCCGGGACCATCGTCATCGAGGATGCCGGGAGCGCCGACGTTCCGCAAGCGGGACATCCGTCCGCGCCCCGTGGCGTTTCCGGCGCGCCGTCCATGCCCGGCCCGGCCCGGTCCTGGAATTTCTCTTCGGCCTCTTCCCGGACTGCGGACCCGCTCTGGCGGCGGGGACTGTCCCACAAGGCGTTGGCCGGGAAAACGACGTCTTCCCGCGTCGCGTCCGGCGTTCCGGAGGGAAAAGGCGTGGATACGCAGCAATCCATCAATGCCGCGCTGGACGTTGCCGCTTCTTCCGACTCGTCCATGCACCTGCCGGTGGGAAAGAACATGACGGTGCGCGGCGCCGTAAGCAATCAGGTCACCGCGTGGCGCAATCCCGTCACCAAATCGGTACGGATAGGCGGGGAAGTGATTATGGAGAGCAAAAACGTCATGGGAGCGTATGCGGGCATCAATGCGAGCGACGATGTAACCATCAGCGCCGGTCCGGAGTATATCATGCAGGCCGAGCAGGGGATGGAGCAGGTGGGCGCGCACCACACGGAACCCGACAGTCTGGGGGTGGGGGTGCGGCTGGAGTGGGTGTTTTAGCGCATTTTTGAGAAAAGTTTTCGCAATCTGTCCGGGTGAGCGCGGGCTATCGGCTCGGCGGATGCCGCAAGGGTTCCCCGGACGGTCCGGGGGTTTTCGGGACGTGAGGGCGACGCGAAGGCCGGTGCGGCCGGGAGAGGCGGGAGCCGTTTTACGCCGCCCGTGCGGCCCGTCGGCCGCGCCGGTTCGGAATCGCGGCGAAAAACAGCCGGGGATGCCCCCGGCTGCCGGACAGGCGCCGCAGGAGAAAGGATGAAGCCGTTTCATCAGGGAAAGCTGGATGTTTTCTGCGCCATGTACGCCGTGCTCAACGGTCTGAAAATCACTCACGGCCTGCGTACTCTGCGGGCCAGGGACATTCTGCACGAAACGCTGCTGGCCTTGTCGACCAATCAGGAAGCCTTCCGGGCCGTGCTGGAACAGCGCACGGATTATGTGCGTCTGGTGGACGGCATGCTCCGGATTCAGAGTCGCAAGCTGCCGTTGCGGGTGGAGCGGCCGTTCGCGGACGCCGCGCCGTCCTCGACGCCCGATGTGGAAACGGTCTGGAACGCCTGCGCGCACTGGCTGGGCGGAGGCCCTTCACGGGCCGTTCTGCTTCGTTTTCTGCGCTATATGACGCCTGACGCTCCGGCGTTGAACAAACATTGGACCACCGCCTGTCGCCTGGAAGGACGCACGCTCCATTTTTTTGACTGCAGCCATGAGGAAGCGGCGATATACAAAGTGGACCGGGGCGGTTTCGTCACCCGCCCGGAAGATGTGCGTAACGACTGTCTGCTTTGCATCGAACCCCGTACCCTGCGTTTCCTGGCGCCCAAAGGGAGCGGCGGCCCGTTCTGACGCCGCCCGTCACGCCACGCTTTCAGGCCCGTTTCCCGGCGACGGCATCCAGGGCTTGCGACAGGCGCGCCTCTTCTTCCTCCGACATGGAAAAACTGTGCGCCGCATCCGGAAATGTTCCCGCGCGCACCTCCGCGGCGTATGTGCCGAGCGCGTCCGTGATGATTGAGCCCAGATCGGCGTATTTTTTGACGAATTTCGGACTGTGCCCCCGGGTCAGCCCCAGGGCGTCATGAAACACCAGCACCTGGCCGTCGCAGTCCGCCCCGGCGCCGATGCCGATGGTCGGGATTTCCAGACGGGCGGTGATTTGCGCGGCCACGCCGGCGGGCAGACACTCCAGAACCACCGCGAAACATCCCGCCTCCTGAACGGCCAGCGCGTCCTCCAGCACCAGCGCGGCAGATTTTGCCGACTTCGCCTGCACCTTGAAGCCGCCCAACGCCGCCACGCGCTGCGGCGTCAGCCCCACATGTCCCATGACCGGAATGCCTGCGGCCGTGAGAGCCCGGATCTGGGCGGCCGCCGTGACGCCGCCTTCCAGCTTGACGGCCCGCGCGCCGCCCTCGGCCATCAGGCGACCCGCATTGATCAGGGCTGTCCGGGGGTCCGGTTCGTAGCTCATAAACGGCATGTCGCCCACCACCAGCGCCCGCGTGCCTGCGGCGCTGACGGCGCGGCAGTGATGCAGCATCTCTTCCATGGTGACGGAAAGCGTGTCCCGGCGGCCCAGCACGGCCATGCCCAGGGAATCGCCCACCAGCAGCATGTCCACGCCCGCGGCGTCGGCCAGCGCGGCGGAAGGGGCGTCATAGGCCGTGATCATGACCAACCGGCGTTGCCCCTTGGCCCGGCGGATGTCCGGGCCGGTCACGGCGGCGCGCAAAGTATCCATAGAAAAGCCTCCATGTTTCAAGATATGAAAATATTTTCTGAAATACCAAAGCATAGTATCCCAAAAGAAAAAAACGGGCAATTTTTGCCTCAGCCCTATAGTGTTCGCCGCGACGTCCGATAAGGGCTGGTAACGGTGAGATGATCGCAGGGACGCGATTCGCATAGTGCACCACCGGACTGACAGAACATTCATGGAGGAATGTTATGGGCATGTACATTAATCACAACTCGATGGCCACCAACGTTGCGAACACCTTGAATTCGCATTACAGCAATCTGGCGACGTCCACACAGCGTTTGTCTTCGGGCCTGCGCATCAACAGCGCCGCCGACGACGCCGCCGGTCTCGGTATCCGCGAACTGATGCGGTCCGATATTGCCGCGTTGAACCAGGGCGTGCGCAACGCCAACGACGCCATCTCTCTGATCCAGACCGCGGACGGCGCATTGGGCGTCATCGACGAAAAGCTGGTCCGGATGAAGGAACTGGCCGAACAGGCCGCCACGGGTACCTACGACTCCACGCAGCGTCTGATGATCGAATCCGAATATCAGGCCATGGCGTCGGAAATCACCCGTATCGCCAACGCCACGGACTTCAACGGCATTCATCTGCTCAACGGCAATCTGTCCGGCGCGACGCATGACGGATCGAAGATGACCGCCACGGGCAAGATGAAGATCCACTTCGGCAGCATGAACGATTCGGCCGAAGACTATTACTACATCCAGATCGGCACCTCCACGGCGTCGGCTCTGGGGTTGGGCAACAGCAGCGGCTCTTCTTCGCGCGCAGGCTTCACCGTGTCCACGCAGTCCGCGGCGCAGGCCGCCCTGGTGGCCGTGCAGAACGCCATCGTGTCCAAGGACAAGATCCGCGCCAACCTGGGTGCGTTGCAGAACCGGCTGGAAAACACCATTTCCAACCTGAAGATCCAGTCCGAGAACATTTCGGCGTCCGAATCGCGTATTTCCGACGTGGACGTGTCCACAGAAATGACCACGTTTGTGCGCAACCAGATTCTGACGCAGTCGGCGGTGGCCATGCTTTCGCAGGCCAACTCCATGCCCAGAATGGCTATGCAGCTCATCGGCGGTTAGTCGTAGAGCGTCTTAAGGAGTGGGAGCAACCTGAACCGTACGTTTCCTGTCGCATGTTCCTGACACCCGCGCGGCGACCGGAGAATATTTCCGGCGACGGTTGGGGAAATGTCTTCGGACATGTCTGAAAATGTGCAGATGAAGGCCGGAGCGCATATGCGCTCCGGCTTTTCTGTTGCTGGATATTCCCGCCTGTTCCCGCAAAATTTCCGCCTGTCTTTCATTATGCCGCTCCGTCCTCCGACGGCGAGGCGCGTTCCGCGCGCGTGTTTCCTCCGGAGGAGAGCGTCTTGCGCTGTTCCCCGACCGCCGCGCTTTACGATGTGGCGGCGCGAAAGCATGCCGAATGGCACCGATTTTGCTTTATCCGTTCTGCCTGCGGACAGCGGCATTTTTTGCTGCCGTCCACAGGGGCCCTTGCCTGGGGCCCGGATCAATTTTTACCAAAGGAGGCTGCGGGGCTCTGATACGAGACGGGAAGCGGCTGACGTGTCGGGAAACAGACTTTTTTCGGAGAAAAACTCCCCGACCGACGCGTCCATGACAAAAACTTACAGTCCGCGCGACAGCGCGGCACATGTACGGCGGCAGGATCGCAGGGACGCGATTGCGCACAGTGCACCGCCGGGCAGACAGAACATTCAAGGAGGAATGTTATGGCTATGACCATTAATCATAACGCGATGGCCACCAACGTTGCGAACACGTTGAATGCACATTACGGCAATCTGGCGACGTCCACGCAGCGCCTGTCTTCGGGCCTGCGCATCAACAGCGCCGCCGACGACGCCGCCGGTCTCGGTATCCGCGAACTGATGCGGTCCGATATTGCCGCGTTGAACCAGGGCGTGCGCAACGCCAACGACGCCATCTCTCTGATCCAGACCGCGGACGGCGCATTGGGCGTCATCGACGAAAAGCTGGTCCGGATGAAGGAACTGGCCGAACAGGCCGCCACGGGTACCTACGACTCCACGCAGCGTC
>CASQEL010000001.1 GCA_949427775.1 uncultured Desulfovibrionaceae bacterium | reverse complement strand
CCAGAACCATGGGATCGGTAGCGTAGATATTCATGATCTCTTCGACCGCCGGTTCCATTTTGTCCACCATGTCCGTAATGTACCGCAACAGTTCGGGCGGCACGTCGCACTTGACGCCGCCGATGCAGTTGGACGCCAGATTCATGCGGTTGCCGTACACGGTTTCCTTCACGTCCTGCATCATTTCCCGCACTTCCATCACGTGCATGAACAGCGACTTGAAGCCGATGATGTGCGCCTGAATGGCCAGATTGAACAGATGCGAGGCCACGCGCTTGATCTCTTCCGCCAGCACGCGCAGGTAGCGCGCGCGTTGAGGAATGACCATATGCAGGGCGTTTTCCACAACCATGCTGTAGGTGAAGGAATGGCTGTTGGAGCACAGGGAACAGACCCGCTCGCAGAGCGTGGTGTTCTTGAGCAGATTGCGCTGGGTGGCCATGGCCTCCATGCCGCGGTGCACATGCCCGGAGGTCAACGTGACGTTGCGGATGGTTTCCCCCTCCACCTCCAGATGGAAATAGACGGGTTCTTCCAGCGCCACATGCACGGGCCCCAGGGGAATTTCAAACGTTTTGATCTCGGTGGCGCTCATGACCGGCTCTCCTTTGCGGCGCATTCAGCTTTTTCGCGATCCTGCAGAATGCGCTCCCACAGATCCACAGTGCTGGCGCCGTTCATCATGACGGACAGAGGCACGGCCTCGCCCAGCAAACCTTCCTCAAGCGTCTCATCCAGGAACAACCGCCGGGGATTGGGATGCCCTTCTACCTGCACGGCGTACAGTTCCATCATTTCCCGCTCGTTCCAGTCCGCGTTGGCGAACAACGGCGTGATGGACGGCACGGCGGGCCATTCGGTGTCCAGACGCACCGTCACGTTGTACACGACGCCGTCCAGTTCGAAGTGGTAGCAGATTTCCTGCACGGGTTCGGCCAGACGCAGATTGTAGGCCGTGGTCGTCGCCAGACGCGCGCCGGCCCGGGCCAACAGTTCGGCCGCGCGGGTCATGTGCCGCGGCGTGTCCAGATGAAACCAGCGGTAGGCGTTGCCGTAGGCGTCGCCGCTGCTGCGCACGGCATCCGTTCCCGTGGCCAGGGCGGAAAGCCCTTCCACAAGCGCGGCATGATCATGAGTCGTATATGTTTGCATCGTGTGCTCCACACGACGCCCCGATTCGAGTGTCTGTCGGGACGTCGGGCATAAGTAGTAAGTATACGCTTATTCTTTCGGGGCGGCATCTCCGGCCGTCGCGTCCGCCTTGGCGGGCGCGCCTTCCCCGGCCGTCTTTCCCGGCTTGGCCGCGGCGGGCCAGGCGCAACTGCTGTGCGTGCGGGCGTCTTCCACCTGGCGGCACTTGGGGCACAGCGTGATGATCCTCTCGACATTGATGTCCGGATTGTTCAGATAGATACGCCTGGCTATCGACAGCGGCAGCGGCCGCATGGGCGTGCCGCAATCCGCGCAGGGCACATAGGGCACAAATTTGCGCTCGACCCAGTTGTATTTCTCTTCCTGCGGATGGGCATTATGCCAGTCGTTGGTCAGCGTGATGGCCCCCACCGGACAGTAGTGGCGGCATTGGGCACAGAGGCAGCAACTGTTATGCCAAACGGTGAAGTCATAACCGGACTGATCCGGGCGCGGGCTGATACTGATGGCCCCGGCCGCGCAGACGTGGCGACAGATGCCGCAGCCCATGCAGATGTCGGGGTCCACCACCACTTTGCCCCGGAAACGCTGCGGTGTGAAGGTTTCCCCCAGCGGAAAAGGATCGGTGCTGGGACCATCCAACACGTTGTGGAAGAGAACTTTCAAAAAACCTGCCATGTCACTCCTCCACACCCAGACGTTGCAGCCAGATCTTGCGCGCCAGCACTACCCCTTCCAGAATGGACTGCGGGCGCGGCGGGCAACCGGGCACGTTGACGTCGATAGGGATATATTTGTCCAGAGGGCCTTCAATGGAATATCCCTCGCGGAACACCCCGCCGGAGATGGGGCAAATGCCCACGGCCACCGTCACTTTGGGATTGGGAATTTCCTCCCATACCTTGAGCACCCGATCCTTGACCCGAGCCGTCAGAGGGCCGGTGATCAGCACCACGTCGGCATGACGCGGGCTGCCGCAATATCTGCACCCCAGGCGCTCCACATCATAGCGGGGAATACAGGCCGTGGTGGCCAGTTCCACGTCGCAACCGTTGCACGACCCCGCATTGATGCGAAAAAGCCAGGGCGAACGTACGGAAAGTTTTTTCAAAAGGCTGTTCACAAAAAGCCTCCTTAATATGGTGACGCTCGGTCGCATCCTTTCTGTGCGACACTCGCTTTCGCCTGGCGCAGGCATCATCGCGCCCGCCGCCCTTCGGGCGGCGACGGCGCTGCCTACAGCACCCACACCAGCACAAGGCTGACGAGCGAAAGCGCGGTGGGATACTTCACATAGAACCAGAATGCCTGATCGATGCGGAAACGCCCCGTGGCCGCCTTCACCAGCGTGAGCGACAGCACCATGAGCGCCAGGCACTTGCATAAGAACCATATAAGGTTCACCAGCCAAAAGTCACCTAATGTACCGGGAAAAAACAACGCCACTCCCAGGCCGAGCACCACGAAGGTCTTGAGAGCCGAACCGATCTGGAACATGGCCAGCGGCGGTCCGCCGTATTCCAGCAGCGGGCCTTCCAGCACTTCGGTTTCCGCTTCGGGGATGTCGAACGGCGCCACGCCCATGGTCCCCGGCAGGAACATCAGGTAGGCCGCCAGAGCGGGCATCATGATCGGATTGAAGCCCAACTGCCCCGCGGCGGCCTGATAGCGGATGATTTCGGCCAGCGAGAATTCGGCCCCGGCCCCCGTTCCCTTGCCCACCACCATGGCCACAGACAGCAGCACGGCCAGCAACGGCACTTCGTAGGCCAGCATCATGAGCATTTCCCGCGAGAAGCCCAGCGCCCCGAAAGGCGAACTGGAGGACGACCCGGCCAGCATCAACGCGATGGCCGGTACCGGCAGCAGGTAGAAGATGACCAGCAGGTCGCCCATATTGGTCAGCCCGTGGTACACGCCGGGCACGGGAATGAAGGCCGCGCACACGGCCATGCCCGCAAAACCGAGCACCGGCGCCATAAGAAAGGCGGTGCGGCTGGCCGTGTTGGGGATCAGCGTCTCCTTGGTCAGCAGTTTGGCGATGTCCAGCAGAGGCTGCTTGAGCGGCGGCCCCACCCGACGCTGCAACCGGGCCTCAAAGCGCCGGTCCAGGCCCTTGAAGAAGAATCCCACCGCCAGGGCGAAAACCCCGCCGGGGAAGATAATCATGTGCAGAAGCGCCAGTAAGGTATCGACCATGGCTAGTTCTCCTTGGGGGCGTTGCGACGGGTCAGGATGCCCATGAGGCCCGCATAGATGCTGGCCGGACGCATGCGGCTGGTGGAGGTGTTCACGTCAAGGCCGCAGGAGTGTACATCGGTGACGCGGCTGTTGCTGTTCACAAAGCAGGTGACGAACTTCCAGCCGCCCCACAGGGCCACGCCCGTCATCACGGCCATGACCGTGGCGTTCCACGCGCCGGGGCCGGAATTCACGCCCGACAGGGAGACGTCCAGCCCGCGCAGGCCGTATTCGCCCAGGATGGCATTGATGGGCGTCAAAGCCAGACCGGGGAACACGCCGGTAACGACGCAGCCCGCGCCCAACAGCACCATGGGCGCCAGCATGACGCGGGGGGCTTCCTCCACATGCTCCAGTTCCGGCGACGGCTGCCCCAGGAAGGCCGCGTGCAGGAACTTGGCGATGTAGGCCAGAGTAATCACGCTGCCGATGAGCGAGAGCAGCGCCAGGAAGGGCTGATCCGCCGCCATGAGCGCGTGGTAGATGAGCCACTTGGAGGAGAAACCGCTGGTGGGCGGCACGCCGACCAGCGACAGGCCCGCAATGGCGAACATGCCCAGGGTCACCGGCATTTTGCGGCCGATGCCGCCGAGATCGTCCAGACTGTCCTTGTGCGTGCGGAACATGACGGCCCCGCAGATGAGGAAGAGCAGATCCTTGAAGAACACATGGTTGACCACATGCAGCATGCCGCCCGCATAGCCCAGCGCCGATCCCACGGCCACGGCCAGCACCATGTAGCCGATCTGGCTCACCGTGGAATAGATGAACACCAGCTTGAGGTTGGAAGCCATCAGGGCCTGGATGGAAGCCATGATGATGGTGATGCCGCCGATCCACATGACCACGGTCTGAATGAAGGTTTCCTGGCTTGTTTCCAGAATTCCCGCCATGAGCAGCCCGCCGCCCAGCAGCATGAACAGCTTGATCAGGCCGAGAACGGCGCTCTTCAGCAGCACGGAGGAGATGTAGCCGGACACCGGCGTGGGCGCCAGAGCCGGATGCATCTGCCAGTCGATACGGAAGGGCAACTGCGCCGCCTTCATCACGAAACCGACAGCCAGCAGCGCCACGCCGGCGACGGCGGCCCCGTTGGGCAGGTTGGGCACGGCCGCCCGAATGAGATCCGCGGTGAACGGGGTGTAGGCTCCCAGAATGCACACGCCCACAAAGATGAATCCGGCCCCCAGCACGTTGAAGAAGAAGTACTTGAAGGCCTCGCGCAGTGAATCCCTAGTGCCCTCGTGGGCGATGGCCATGTACAGCGTCCAAGAACTCATGATTTCCCAGAACAGGAAAAAGCTGAACAGGTACTGACTGGACGCCACACCGATCAATCCGCCGCACATGCAGCAGAACACGGTGTAGAAACGCCATTGGGTGTGGCTGTGTTCCATATACCCCACGGCATAGGCCATGTTCAGCGCGCCGATGAGCGGCACGATGAGCGCGAAACAGAAGGACAGCGTGTCCAACTCCCGCCCGAACAGCAGCACCAGGAAGAACGTCAGCAGCAGCACGGCCACGGCGGACCAGCCCGCCCGGATGCGATTGTTGCGGAACAAGGCGGGCAGCGCCGCGCCGATGATGGGCGTCACCACATAGATGGGCCAGGGAATGATCACCGAATTCAGGATCAGCGACTCATTGCCCTGCGCGAAGAAGCAGGCGTTGGCCACCGGCACGATGAGCGCCAGAGAGAGCTGCGGCGCGATGCCCAGCAGCACGGTCAGACCGGCCAGCACCGCCAGAGCGATGCGCATGGACCACGGCGCTTCCGCGACCGCGGGCAGATTGTCGGGCCGAGGTTCGAACACCAGCACCCGCAGAATGCGCGTGTAGTAGATGGCCCCCACCAGACTGCCCGCCAGCACCAGGGCGGCCAGCGCGATGTAGCCCGAGTTCACAGCGGCCTGGATCATCAGGTATTTGCTGAAAAAGCCCGCGAACGGCGGCAGGCCCTTGATGGCGACGAGCCCCACGGCCATGCAGGTCACGGTCCAGGGCATGCAGCGCCCCAGGCCCGCCAGTTCCGGCAGACGCCGCGTGCCCGCGCGCAGAATGAGCGCGCCCGCGCCGAGGAAGAGCAGATCCTTCATGATGGCGTGGTTGACCACATGGGCCAGCGCCCCCACCGTGGACAACCAGGTGCCGAGGCCCAGAATCAGGGTGATCTCGCCCAACTGCCCCAGCGTGGAGTAGGCCAGCATGCGTTTGATGTCGTCCTGCTTCAGGGCCATGATCTCACCGTAGACCAGCGTGATCCCGCCCATGAAGGTGATGCCGTAGCCGATCCAGGACAGGCCGGACTGACCGGGCATGCTCTGGGCGGCGTAGCCCGCCTGCCCCAATATGACGACCACAATGCCGAAGATCCCCATTTTGGTGATCACGCCCGACAGCGGACCGGACACCGACGAGGGCGCGGCCGGGTGGGCGTCGGGCAACCAACTGTGCAGCGGCACCAGACCGGCTTTGACGGCGAACCCCGCCAGCACCAGCAGCAGCGCCGCCTTGAGCAGCCAGGGCTGGGCCGCCAGAAGTTCCATGGCAGCCGCGGGCACGGCCGCCAGCGCCGTGCTTCCGCCGCCGAGGAGCAGCAGACCGGGCAGCATCAGGAATGCGCCGCCGGCGCACATGACGTAATATTTGAGACCCGCGTTGAACGCGACCCGGTCGCCTTCATGCACGACCAGGAAATACGAGGCGAAAGTCATCAGTTCCCAGTAGCCGTAGAACGCTCCCATGTCCGGCGTGGTCACGATGCCCACCAGGGACGAGAAGGTCAGCAGCAGGAAAAACTGATAGGATGTCACCCGATGGGCATGCGCCATATACCCCACGGAATAGAGGCTTACCACCAGCCCGACACCCGTCACGAGCACCGCGAACAGCCGCGAGACGGCGGGAATGTCGCTCACTCCCAAAGCCAGGCCGAAGGCCAGAGCCATGATCAGCACAGCAACCTTGTCGCGCCACCGGGGCAGTTTCCACCCCAGCGCCGCCGTCACGAACGCGCCGCCGTAGAGCACCGCGAAGGCGGGATGCATGTAGACGGCGTGGCTCAGGGAATCCGGCCCCAGGGCTCCGGCCAGCATGCCCGTCAGCGGCGTGCGCCACAGCCCCAGCACGGCTACGGCCGCGCCGCAGGCGACGGCGGACGCCGGTACGGGCGCGGATTCCGCGGGCAGAACATCGGCTTTTTCCAGGCACACGCCGCGCACGGCCTCCACAGACAGCCAGATAAATATGGTGGCGCAGGCCGCCGCCAGCAACAGGCCCGCCAACATGCCGCACGGCGCGGCGGCGACGATGCCCTGCATAAGGAACAGGCGACCTTCCGGAGCGAGAAACGGCGTGCCGCCCAGCGCGGCCAAAAGGCCCAGCCCGAACATCCAGCCCGCTACGGGCCGCCGGACTCCGGCCGAACGCAACGCCCCCGCCGCGGACGCGCCGTTGTCGGTCAACGCGCCCAGCGCTGTGAACGCCAGACCGCGCGACGCCAACTGAAAGCACGCAAACAGCAGCGCGCCCAGCATGGCCACATTCCCGGCCGCGCCGAGGCCCATGCAGATCAGGCCGGCATCAGCCGCGGCACCCCAGAGGATGAACTGTCGGTAGTCGCTTCTGCGCAGCACGGCCTGCACCGTGGCGTACAGCAGAAGCGCAACTCCGAGCAGGAACAGCACGGAGATGTCCCCTGTGACGGAAAGAGATTGCGTCATGTCGTTGCCCCAAGATGAGAAGTCGGGAAAAATGCGTCCGCGCAATGCAAACGCAACGCCTTATACCTGCTTGCACATTCAAACACTGTTTGTCTGCGCATAATGCGCGCTGCCGGAAAAAGCATCCACTGCCGCCCGCCGACAACCGGAATGTTCCGCCGTCATACGTTATCAGGTCGGCAAGAGTTCGTTCACGCAGCAGCCACGCTATTATCGCCTTGTCGAAATCTTGAAAGAAACGGCGCATCCTCGCGTCCGTATTCCCGAACATGCCCGGTCCGTTCTTTCCCGGAGCGTTTCGCTGCGGTACGGCAAACCACCCTGAATAAATTTCTCACTAACATAGGCGATTTTCACGGCAAAGAAAACAAAAAAATATGCCGGCAATGCCGTCACCCGGGTCAGGGGCGGCGCGTCCCCCGTCCCCGTCACTATTTTCCATGATCGGCACAGAGAATGCATCCCATGCCCGCGCCGCAATTTTCGTACCGCAAACTCCACCGCCGTCCCGGGGTCAGCCCTCATGAATCCGCCTGCCGCAAAGCCGCCTTTTTCCGTCCCGCGGCCTTGCACGGCCGTCATTGACCTTGCGGCAGGTTCACGGCGGCTTCGGCCAATGTTTGCCTTGCGCCTTGCAGGCCGAAAAATTTCGGTTTTTCGCGGACGGCGTTTTACCGGGGGCTGACCCTAAACACAAAAAGGCGATCCGAAAGGGACGCTCATGCGCCGCCTCCGTCTTTATGCTCCGAATCCTTTGCATGCGCGGCGTCTTCCGTCCGCCGGACGGGAGGACGCAGACCTCAACCGCCTCCCAGACCTCCCGGCTTCCCGAACACGCGCCCGACCAGCGCCGTGACAAGCACCGCCACGATGAGCAACACGACTGATTGCCATTCCATATATGCCTCCGGAATTGCCGGTAACAAATTCTGTTATAGATTATAACGTGATACGGTCCATGGTCGCATCTTCCAGATCGAAGATGATCATTCCCTCCCGCACAGGCAACCCTGTCAGAAGCTTCATGACCGCCGCGCTCTGGAGAGCGGCGGCCATGGCCACTGTGGGCGCGAGATTGCCCAACAGTTCTTCCGCGCCGCCCGGGCCGTCCGGATCGCCCAGCAGCATGGCCGGACCGCGTTCGCCCGGCCGCACGACCATGCACCACCCGGTCAATCCGGCGATGCCGGCGCTGACCAGAGGCACACCCGCCCGCGCGGCCGCGGCCTCCACAGCGCCCCGATCGCGCAGGCCGCCCAGGGCGTCCACCACCACGTCAACCTCGCGGGCCGCGGCGTCCAGCGCCGCTCCCCTCAGGAACGTATGCAGCGGCGTAAACTGCACGGCGGGATTCACCCGCAGGATATGACGGGCGGCGGCCTCGGTTTTGGGATGGCCTAACGTGGCCGTATCCGCCAGCATCTGCCGGTTGGCGTTGGACTCTTCAAAAACATCGCCGTCCGCTCCGCTGATCCTGCCCACGCCCATACGCGCCAGCATATCCACGACATGGCCGCCCAGGCCGCCCAGACCCACCACCAGCACACGTCCCCCCAGGAGACGCCCCTGCTGCTCCACGGTCAACTGCCGCATGTTCCGGGCATAGCGCTCCGGCAGCACGCCCGCGGCGCAGGCGTGCTGCTGCGCTTCCAGAAGCGTCAGATCAGCCGCGGCGGCCAGATCCCGCAACGCGACTTCCGAAATTCGACCGGCCGGATTGACGGCGGCGCGCACCTGTTCCGAAAACTGCTCCGTTGCGACAAACATCACTGCATCGCCTTTTCCCAATCCCGGCCCTTGAACCAGTACTTCCGGCGCGCGTCCAACCAGCCTTCGGCGTCCACAAGCCGTATCCAACTGTCCAGCACGTTGATGGTGTTGAAGTCCCCCTTGCGCACCGCCATGGCCACAGGCTGGGGACTCAGCAGCTCCCTGGTCACGACGGACAGCGTGTCCGGAGCGCGGAGCGCTTCCAGCGTGCCCAGCGGCGCGGACGTAAAAAATATCTGCGCCCGGCCGGACAGCACTTCCTGCACGGCGGCGGCTTCCTCATCGAACAGGCGCAAGGCGGCTTTGGGCAATATCCGCTTGGCCACCGCCACGGGCGTGCTCCCCGTGCGCAGGGCCACCACGGTCTCGGGCGTGTTGAAATCTTCCAGCGTCGTCTTGCCCGCGGCGGCCTTGCGGTGGGCCACGGCCTCGATGCCCGCATAGTCATAAGGGATGGAGAAATTCACTTTCAGCGCCCGTTCCGGGGTGACGGACAGGCTGCAGATGATCACGTCGAACTTCCCGGTGAGCAGCGCGGGGATGATGCCCGACCAGCGCGTGGGGATCAGTTCGAGCTCCAGGCCGAGATCCTGGGCCAGCCGTGTCGCCACATCCACTTCAAACCCCACGTATTTTCCCGTTTTATCCTGCATGGCCCAGGGCACGAACGAGGAAATGCCCACCCGCAGCGTGCCCCGTCCGGCGGCTTCGTCCAGAGCGCCCCGCGTCTGCCCGGAGGCGGCCCATGCCGTAGCGGCGACGCAGCACAACGCCATAACCATCATCAGAGAAAACAATCGTTGCATGACAAACTTCCTTTATGATTATGATCTGCGCTCTCTCCCGTCAGGACGTCGAAAGCCCGCGGGGACACCGCCGGAGGCCCGGCTCCTCCGTCCGGATTTCCATCGCCGGGCTGTCATCGATTGCCCCTTCCCAAAGTCCAGGAAACTGTCCGTCGACGGAACGCGGGGCGTCATGCGCAAGCGACCCGCCAAGGGAACTCCGGGAGCAAAGAATCTTCGGAGAAAGAACGCCGGTTAAAAAATCCGCCGTGCCGGGCATCAGATATACCCGGATACGGTCATGCAAGACAAGCCGCCTGTTCGGCATCCGCCTACCAGTACACAAAAACATCTAAAGTTTCTGTGTACTAGCCGCCATGCGAGAGCATGACACAGCGGCGTAGTCGCCGTGAATGAGCCGAAAACCGCGTTTTTCGGCAAATGATCTTGACGCAAAATACGAAGTATTTTGTGTTATGCGGTACTAGTCCCAGGCCAGCCGCCCTTCCAGCCAGCGGGCGGGCAAGGACACGGCCAATGTCAACAGGAGATATATCGCCGCCACCATGCTCCACAATTCCAGCGAGAGAAAGGTATCCGCGATGGCGGCCTGAGCGCGCATGGTCAGATCGGGCAGGGCGACGGCGCTGACCAGAGCGGAATCCTTGATCAGGGACACCGTCTGTCCGACCAGCGGCGGCAACACCCGCCGCAGCGCCTGGGGCAGCGCCACCCAAACAAACGCCATGTACGGCGGCATGCCCAGACTGTAGGCCGCATCCCACTGCCGGCGGGGCACCCCTTCGATGCCCGCGCGGAATATTTCCGCCATGTATGCGCCCTCAAAGGCCGACAAGGCCAATACCGCGGCCCAGAACGGCGAGAGTCCCAATATCGGAGCGGCCACAAAATAGACCGCAAACAACTGCATCAGCAACGGCGTATTCCGCACCGTGCCCACATACAACAGAGACAGCAGGCGTCCCACAGCCGACGGCGCGACGCGCAACACGGCTGAGGCCAGCCCCATGCAGACCGCAAGAACGAGACTTGCGCCCACAATGCGCAGGGTCAACGCCAGGCCCTCCAGCAACGGGCCGGGCTGAAAATGCCCTTCCCGAAAGACGCCCAGCTGCCGCAACGCCCGCCGCCACTGCCAATCATAGGACACGCCGCCGTCATCGCCCGACCATACCCGGATCATCAGACAGATCGCCGCAAGGACGACGAGAGTCCAGAAGATTCGGCGGCGACGGAAAAGCGATTTCATAATGAAGAATGGTGTAATGGGATGAAGTTTTTGTCAATCCCGCTTCGTGCCGTCGGCAGGCAAAAGCATCTTCCGCTTTGCCGCCGTTTGACGTACATTCCATAAAAAATGCGAGGGACTTCATGTTGCAACATATACTGGAAGCCGTCGGCGCGACCCCGCTGGTGCGGCTGCACGCTTTGGCCGCCGACTGCGCCGCCGAAGTATGGGTCAAACTGGAGAATCGCAATCCCGGCGGTTCGATCAAGGACCGCATCGGCGTCTATATGGTGGAACGGGCTCTGGAGCGCGGCGCGTTGCCGCCCGGCGGCACGCTGGTGGAACCCACCAGCGGCAACACGGGTATCGGCCTGGCCATGGTGGCCGCGGTCAAGGGTCTGAAATGCGTGCTGACCATGCCGGAAAGCATGAGTCTGGAGCGCCGCAAGCTGCTGGCCGCCCTGGGAGCGGAACTCGTGCTGACGCCCGCCGCCGAAGGCATGGGCGGAGCTGTCCGGGAAGCCGAGCGGCTGACGGCGGCCACGCCCGGCGCGGTCCTGCTGGGGCAGTTCACCAATCCCGACGTGGTGGCGGCCCATTATGTCTCCACGGGACCGGAAATCTTCCGGGAAACACAGGGACAGGCGGCGGCTCTGGTGGCCGGGGTCGGCACCGGCGGCACGATTACGGGCGCCGGGCGCTATCTGAAAGAGCACATCCCCGGACTGTGCGTCTGCGCCGTGGAACCCGCCGCGTCGCCCGTGCTTTCCGGCGGCAAGCCCGGTCCGCACCCCATCCAGGGCATCGGCGCGGGTTTTGTGCCCGCGGTGCTGGATCGCGCCCTGCTGGACGAAATCATCACAGTGGAAGGCGACGACGCCCTGGAAACGGCCCGGCAACTGCTCTCTCGGGAAGGCATCAACGGCGGCATTTCCTCCGGGGCCAACGTCTGGGCGGCTCTCCAGCTCGCCCGGCGGCCGGAAATGGCCGGGAAGCGTATTGTCACCTTGATTTGCGACACGGGAGAGCGTTATCTTTCCACCGCGCTGTTTGACCGCGCATAGGCGCGTATGCTGAAGGGGATGTCATGTACCTGGCGGCGATGATCCTGGGCGGCATTCTGGGCGGCGTTGTGGCCTACAACAAGGGGCGCGCTGTTTTTTTCTGGACGGTGGCCTGCGGGCTTCTCCCTTTGATGCTGCTGATTCTGTCGGCGTTGCCGCGCCTGCCGCAGCAAGGCGTATGGCGTCCCTGCCCTTTCTGCCTGCGGATCATTCCCTGGCAGGCCGGCGTGTGTTCCCACTGTCGCCGCGACGTGCCGCCGCCCCGCTCCACGCTCTGCCGCTACTGCGGGGACGCCGTCTGGGCCGGGCAGGAACGGTGTTCCAGGTGCGGCAATCCTTCCCCCTGGAAAGAGGTCCGGGAAAAGGATGATTGAAAGCAACGATCCTCTTTCGACGAGGCAAAATATGAAAAAATTGCTCCTGATCTCCCTGTGTTTGTTGCTGATCGAAGCTGTTCCGGCCCTGGCGGCGGATACCGCGCCGACGACGGATGCCGCGAAAAAATTTGTGCGGATGGACGCCGACAAGAACGGCAAAGTCACCTGGGAAGAATTCCGAAAAACCTATCCCGGCCTCTCCCAAAACGTTTTTGATGCTCTGGACGCCGACAGGGACGGCGGCATTTCCATCGAGGAATGGCAGCGCGCCGCGGGCAGATTCCTGCAAATGGATACAGATGGCGACGGGTACGCTTCCTGGGAAGATTTTCAGCGTGTTTTTCCCAAAATGCAGAAGGGCGCGTTTGAAAGCATAGACACGGACAAGAACGGAAAGATTTCCATGGAAGAGTGGGCACGCTTTCTTGAACAGCACCACAAGGGCATGGCCCCGGCGCGAGGCAAGGCCCCCGAAGGCAAACCCATGATCATGCCCCCCTCCAGGTAGCCGTGTCTGCCCGACGCACAGGGCGGCAGCCTTCTTTTCCCGTACCCGGACAGGACGTGTGTCCGCCCGGGCGCGGAACCGCCTCGCATGCCGGAGAGCAACCCGCATTCCTGCCCATGTCGCGGGAGGAAATGCGGGTTCTCGGCTGGGATGCGCTGGATATTCTTTTTGTGACCGGGGATGCGTATGTGGATCACCCGGCCTTCGGCGTCGCCCTGCTGGGGCGCTGGCTGACGGCGCACGGCTACCGGGTGGGACTCGTCGCCCAACCGCGCTGGCAGGACGCGGAAGACATCGCCCGCATGGGGCGTCCCCGTCTGTTCGCCGGGGTCACGGCCGGAGCGCTGGACTCTCTGCTCGCTCACTACACGGCCTTTCGCAAAAAACGGCATGACGACGCCTATACGCCGGGCGGCAACGCCGGAGCCCGCCCCAATCGGGCATGCATCGTCTACGCCAATCTCGTCCGTCGGGCGTTTCCCGGACTTCCCGTCATTCTGGGAGGCATCGAAGCCTCGTTGCGCCGGATCACCCACTACGATTTCTGGACGGACGCTCTCCGCCGCTCCATTCTGCTGGACGCCAAGGCTGATCTGCTGATCTACGGCATGGGCGAACGGGCCGTGCTGGAGACGGCACGGCGCTGCGCCGCGGGAGAATCCCTGGCCGACATTCCCGGCACGGCCCGAATCGCCGCGCCGGATCAGCTGCCGACCGATGCGCCGGTGATCCGTCTGCCGAGCCACGAGGCCATGGAAGCCGACCCCCTCCAATTGCTGCACGCCACGCTGGCCCTGGAACGTCAGGTCCATAAGGGCGACAGCTACGCCGTGCAGTCCGTGGGAACGCGAGCCGTCATTCTGGCTCCGCCCGCCGCGCCGCTAAGCACGGAAGAAATGGACCGTCTGTACGGACTGCCCTTCGCCAGGGCCGCGCACCCCTCCTATACCGCCGCCATACCGGCCGAGGAAATGCTGCGCGCCAGCGTGACCAGCCACCGCGGCTGCGGCGGCGGATGCAGCTTCTGTTCTCTGGCTCTGCATCAGGGACGGCGCATCAGTTCACGATCCGAAGAATCCATCCTGGAGGAAGTGCGGCGCATGGCCCGGCGCCCGCGGTTCTCCGGAGCTATCTCCGATGTAGGCGGGCCCACGGCCAACATGTGGCAGGCCCATTGCGCGTTGGGGGGCGCATCCTGCCGTCGCGCCAGTTGCTGCCACCCCACGCCCTGCAAATCCTTCATCACTCCGCAGCGTCGCCACGTGGCGCTGCTGCGCGCTATCCGCGATCTGCCCGGCATCAAACACGTCCGTGTGGCCAGCGGCATCCGCGCCGACCTGGCCCTGCGGGACGACGAGGCCGTGTACGCCTATACCAAAGAATTTACGGGCGGTCAGCTCAAGGTGGCCCCGGAACATTGTTCCGACGCGGTACTGCGCCTGATGCGCAAACCTCCTCTGGAAATATTCGAGCGTTTTTTGGCGGCATTCCGCCGCAACAGCCGTCAGGCCGGACGGGAACAGTATGTGGTTCCCTATCTCATGAGCGGCTTTCCCGGCTGCACGGACGAGGACATGCGGGAGCTGGCGCGCCGGCTGGCCGTGCGCGGCTGGAAGCCGCAACAGGTGCAGTGCTTCATCCCCACGCCGGGCACCGTGGCTACGGCCATGTTTTACGCGGGCGCGGACGAACGGGGCAACCCACTGTACGTAGCCCGCACCGACGCCGAGCGTCTGCGCCAGCATCGCATTCTGATGCCCTCTTTCGGACGGGACACCCCGCGGAAACCGGCCGACGGCGCGCGGCGTCCGGCATCCCGTCATACAGATCTTCCCGCGCGACGACGCAGAGGAACCTGACATGCCCGGAACGCTGTCCACACTTGATGAACGCTTGAGTCGCCTTGAGGAAAACAGTTTCTTTCAGGAAACTGCCATCGAGGCCCTGAATGACGCGCTGACACGCCAGCAGTTCCAAATCGACGCCCTGGAAAAACGTCTGGCCGTCAGCGAGGAGCGCCTGCGCGCACTTCAGGAATTGCTGGACGACGGCGGCGAGGCCACGGTGCCGCCGCACAGCGTGCCCGAACGGTATTAACGCGCGGTCGCCTGCGGGAGCGGACGACCGCGAAGGCATACGCGCAAGGCATGCGCGCGGTTCCATACGAACACGATAAAGGCAATATATCGGCATCGTTTCCTTTTCGGAATTATTCACCTGAATTGAATCCGGTAGAAAATATATGGGAAGAATTGCGTGAAAAGTACTTTTATAACCGAGTATTTCCGAGTCTGGACGCCGTAGAGGACATCTCCTGCAAGGGTTAATTCATTTGGAGTCGAATCCGGAGATAACTCGATCAATCTCTTCTTGGGATTGGATAATTAAATCACTTTTAATTTAAAAATGGAATAACCCCTGCGCAGGTCAAAGATGAAGAGAAATATGAAGAATGAATAAGAGAGTCGAGGCAGCGCGGCTGAGAGAGCAAGAAAAAGTGCTTGGGGTCTGCAATACGAATAGCGTTTTTGGGGAGGCGTCTATCAGGTGTACAACGACGCCTATTCCGCTGGTGCGGATCCGGATAATGAGAGGGAGTTCGCTGGGATTCGGAACAACACGCCCAATGATGTATAAACCGGCAACGAGTAGAAGTCATTACCTGTTCCCTGTCAGGGGATGATTTCTTGGCTTGCCAACGGGGCAAACTTCGCGCCGAGCAATGATGATCGATGAACTTATGAGCATGGACAGGGCGCTTAAAGCCACCTGGGATCGCTATCTGGAATTTTTGCAGGATCCGGAACTCGCGCCTGAGCAGGCGGCGGCTTTTGTGGATCGGCTGGCGGCCGAACCGGATGCCTACTTGGGCTACTGCACCACGTTCCTGCACGTAAAGACGATGTGGCTTCTTCGCTTGGAACATCACGAGGAGGCGGCCGACGCATGGATCGCCAGCCGAATGTACGGCGCCGGGGCAACAGGTTATGACCCCAACCTGCTTGCTCTGCTTAAGAAATCCCCTGTGGTGCTGGAGGCGAACACGCGTTACGCGCGACAATGTCCCGACAAGCCATATGATACTCACCAGCGCGTCCTGGTTCAGCCTCTGACCTGGCTGGAACGCCGCCCCCTGCCCATTAAACGGGAATGGGATGTTTTCAATCACAAGGCACATCGCAAAACCCTTCTCAAGGGTGACGATGTGTATCTGTTTCGCTGTTATTCCGTGTCCGGCGACGATGCGTTGGCGGCCAGCCCGGAATTGTTCGACGCTGATCCGCTCATGACCGAAAACAGGCGCAAGTACGAGCATGAGGCGTATGATCTGCGTGACTACCGCACTCCCCACCCTCGATTCCACGCACCTTTTATCAATCATTTTCTGGCCACCTGCGAGCCGGAAACCTTCGATCTCAAGGCGCTGCTGCGCAAGGCCGCCACGGAACGTGGAGGAGAGTTCACCTACAAGCTCGCCACCGGACCGGGCTGGGGAGATCCCGTCCTTTTTGCGGACGAACGGAATGTGAATTGCTGCTCCAACAGCGATACCGTTTACCTGCTGTATATTCTGAAAAAGTGCGGCTATCTGGAAGAGATATTCAAGGCCTTGCCGGAGCTGCCGGAAGATTTTCCCCTGCTGCTCATGTGCTTTGCCGATGCCGGCATTCGTCAGCGGGTGGAAGCATACATGGGCATACCCGGTCTGGCCGCTATGTATGATCTGGCCTTTGCACCTCGTCGTCTTAATGTCAGGGATCAGGTGAAGCTGGTGGAGTTCGGGCGCAAGAACCCCCGTTTTCAGGAACTGCTGGGAGCGTCCCTGTTCCGATATGGCTACCACCTCTATAATCAATACCGCGCCACGCCGGACTGGTATGTCCTGGAGTTCGCCCAGTTCCGACGCGCCTTTTGCTCGGACGTGATGCTTTTTCTTGTTTCCGCTCCAGATACCCTGCTTCAGCTTCGCCAGTTTCTAGAGTACGGGCCGGGCACATGCTTTGGGGCCGAAAGCGCCATTTCTGAAGGATTTCGCAACTGTTCCACCC
The DNA here is from genome assembly GCA_949427775.1 of uncultured Desulfovibrionaceae bacterium. Classification (GTDB taxonomy): domain Bacteria; phylum Desulfobacterota; class Desulfovibrionia; order Desulfovibrionales; family Desulfovibrionaceae; genus CASQEL01. The sequence goes on along the minus strand of CASQEL010000001.1, from coordinate 15,001 downwards.
ATTTCTACCGAAATATCCTTGGCTATTTGGCATTGAACAAGGATTCGCGCCTGGCGGCCTGGCAGGAAAGCAAACTGGAAAACAACAGATGGGATGAGGAGTACCATAGACTACTCAAAACACGGGAACTGGTGGCCGCCTTGCAAAAACTGTCCTGACGGGGTAGGGCAGAAAAAGCCCAACCCGTGGGGCCTGTACGACATGTACGGCAATGTGCGGGAATGGGTGGGAAATTGCTACGATGATTATCCCGCAACCGGAACACGCCAAACCCCGTCATCAACGGATAGTCACGAAATAACTTTTTTGTGGCCATCAACGCCTACCAGATTGAACCTGAAAACATATCTTTGCGTGTATGGCTGTTCCGTATTACTTTTTTGAGAGTGATACTTAAATAATTTTATTGGCCTACTTACCAATTCGTCAATTGACGACACAAGTGTGAGTAGTTGGACTGGAGAAGTGAGGCGACAAGAAAATGAGGGTAACGCAACAGGGAGAAAGGTAACATGGATTTTTTCCGGTTAAAGCCGATAAATAATGATAACGAATATGAAGTTGTGTCAGAGTTGTGCTGTTATAATTGCGAAAAATTCGTACCGGAGATAGTCTCTCAAAAAGAAGTTCCACGTCGTGGTGGAATATTCAATGTTTTCGCCATTGTTATTCCCTCATGTTTTAAAGGGAAGCCGATTACAAAAATCGGAAAATCCTGCAATGATCGCTACAACATATTTGAAGTCAATATTCCTAATAGTGTTGTGCATATAGATGATAATGCATTTCGCTGCTGTTATAGCCTGGAAAGATTTATTGTTCCACCGAGCGTAAAAATCATCGGACGTGAGGCTTTTTATTGTTGTCCTGAATTAGAGAGCGTTGTCATTTCCCATGGCGTTGAGCGCATAGAAAAACGGGCATTCTGGGAATGCAGTCGTTTACGTAGCGTTGTCATTCCGGATAGTGTAACATTTATCGGAGATAAAGTATTTTTAGATTGCAAGAATCTGGTAAGTGTAACTTTGCCTGAATCATTAATAAATATAGGAAAATTTGTTTTTAAAAAATGCCACAAGGATTTAATGATAACCACCGGCGACAAAACGGAAACGTATGAAGAATGGAATAAAAGAATAGAGGATACGCGGCCCAAAGGACAGGAAACGATTGTAGCCGGTAACCACAATAGTATTTTTGCCGGCAAAACCGTGGCCTTTACAGGCAGACTCGAATTATGTGCCCGCGACGCGGCAAAAGCCATCATCAGGGATTTGGGCGGAAGAACGTCGGACAAGATTGTTTCCGAGGTGAATCTCTTGATTGTGGGTAAAAACGCCGGAAGCAAGATGGAAAAAGCGCGAGAACAAGGCGTTGAGATTATGACGGAGGCGGAGTTCATCAAAAAAATTGGAGACGTGCCCGTACCGAAACCCATAAAGTTCATCAGGAGTGCAGACTATGATTATGAGTGGTTTGAGGCTTCCGTGACCTGGGGCAAGGGAAAGGTTACCATATACTGTGAGGATGAGGGTGACAAGGAACTGAACGACCTGGCTTTCAATTTTGCCCGGAAGTTGCATAACGAACAAGCCATATGGCATGAAAGGGCAAAACCCCTTATTGCGAAGTTCTATGACGATGACGATGACTGGCTTGATAAAGAGCAAATCACAAAGCAATGTTTTTTGGACGGCAGACGCCTTGAAGAGCTGAAAGTGAACAGCAGCGGGGAATTTGAATTTATTTTTCATGATGCTGATGAAGCCCTTGGCGGTCATTGGCTTGTGTTGCGCGGCACCGTGCAAGACGGTTTTGACGGTCAGTGCGACTTTGGATAAGGCAATTTTACTATTAGAGCATGTCCGGCAGCCAATTCCCACCGAACAGATTCTTCAGGTACAAATGGCGGAAACCGCCATCAATATGATACTGGACGGCATCGGAATTGGAATTTTATCGGAGTACATGATGGAGGCGTTTATCCATCCATTATCCAAAATGAATTTTCCGGATAAAGACAGCGATAATAATTATATGTTTTTTAAATTTTATTGGCGATATTCATGGTAAAATGCGAGGGGCAGGGAATACCCCTCTCAATTTCCCAAGGCCGGGGTTGCACTGTCCGGCTTTGGGAAACGCCATCATTGACAGCTCAGACCTACCAAAAGACTACCAACGTGTCTACCAACGGTTTTTGTGGATTCTGGGGATTTTAGTAGATGGTATGAAGCAAAGATGCCTATTTAACATGATGAAATTACACGCTAAATAGGCATCTTTGGACTTTTTGAGATTAGTTAGGCAACTTCAAAGCGAACTACTCTAGAAACCGAAACCGTCGTTGTTCGCTCCGGAAGATCCGAAACCGAACTCGGGCGCGGGACCGCTTTCTTCTTCAGCGGCGGGCTCAGCCGCGGCTTCCTCGGCTCCGGCCGCACCGGCCGCCGCAACGGCTCCGCCCACCACCAAACCCTTCATATTGGCTTTGATGGCGTCCTTGATAATGGTTTCGAGCTCTTCCTGATCCACGGCCATCTTGCCCTGGAAAGGCAGCAACTGTTTACGCAGGTTGCCCGCGTCGGTGGTCAGGGTTTTGATCTTGGCTTCCAACTGCGCGCACTTCTTTTCCAGTTCCTGCGCCTTGGCCTGGAAGGGTTCCAGCGTTTCCACCCTGGCCCGCATGGCCACGATTTCCTTGGCCTGCGCATCGACAGTGCCCTGGATGTCGGCGGCGCCGTCAAGCACCTTGCCTACCATGGCCTGCTGACGCGCGCCCATCGGCGTCACGGAAACACTGTCGCCGAGCGCGCTTTTCATCTGGGAGACAAAATCTTCCCAAGAGGCGGATTCATCCCACTCCAGCCCCACAAACTGGGGATACACGCTGGCCAGCCAACCGGCGGCCATGGGCGCGATGATCTTGGCGCAACAGCAGCAGGCGATGGAGCGCCCGGCCAAGTATCCGGCGAGGTCCCTGACATCCACGTCTTCTTTGCCCATAACCAGGGCAAGGACGGTTTCCATCGGAAAGACTTTGCGAGCTACATCAGACATAACGGCCTCCTCCTCGGAGATCGATTGTTTCTTGAGGTCATCATTACTTCCGCAAGCGCGTCATGGCGCTCGGAGGCAGAGAACGCAAGCGTCTCAAACACGCCGCCTGACAAGCCTCCGGGCAAAAAGACGCGTCTACGACCTGCCGTACATGCGGACATATACAAGCGCCGCCGTGCGGTACACGAAGTGTCCGAGCTTGGACCAGGGCAGATAGGCGAAAAGCATCCACACAAACACCAGGTGCAGGTAGTACACGCAGAAGGCCGGCTTCACGGCGTCCATGAGCCGGAACACCTGGCTCAGAACGCCGGACAGCGCCACCGCCCAGATGATGCCCAGCAGATACCAGTCATAGAAGCTCGACGCCTGATACTTGGGGTTGAGCTTGCGGCGGCGCAGGGTCAGCGATCCCAGGCCGTACAGCAGCGCCAGCGCGCCCACGTTGGCCAGCACCTTGATGGGATACGTCAGGGGCATGGGCGTTTCCACCTTGAGCCAGGGAATGACCTTGCCGACCCAGTGCCCGCCCGCCACAATGGCCGTGACGATGGCCAGAATCACGAAGCTGTAGAACACGGCCATGTGCCCGATCTTCCGATCGCTCTTGTCCGCGCCGCATTCGCTGAATTTTTTATGGGTGATGATTTCTTCGACGATCACATCATACAGATGCATGTACCACGGCTTGGTCTTGCCGATCACCAGCAGTTTGCCTTCCGGCTTGAACATGCCGAAGAGTTTCCTCACTCCTTTATAGAGGATGAAGCACGCTCCGAAGAACGTGATCATGAAGATGGGGTCGATGGTGTAGTCGCCGTAGAAGATCTGGCCGAACACGATGCGCCCGTCAGCGGCGCGCGGGAACCACTGCCCGCCGTTGAATCCGGCGCGAATCCACCAGATCACCAGCCACAGGACGGCCGGAATGGCGAAAAGGACAGGCAGTCCCTTGGGCGAGCTCATCCATTTGCCTACGACGGCAGGCTCGGTGAGTTCCTTGTAGACCATGTTGCGGGCGGCGCCCATAAGATCGGCGGGACGCGCTCCGCGCGGACACAAATCGGCGCAGTTGCCGCAATTGTGGCACAGCCACAGATCGATATCCGTCCTGAGTTTGTCTTTCAGCCCCCAGGACGCCCACACCATTTCCTTGCGGGGATAGGGATTGTTGGCCGGGGATATGGGGCAGGCCACGGAGCAGGTGGCGCACTGATAACACTTCTTGAGCGTTTCGCCGCCGGCCGCCTGAAGCTCGCGGACGAACTCCATATCCGGTTTCAGAGTACATTGTGCCATGGTGCCTTTCCTCCTACATGCCCTTGAACGGGTTGGGTCCCATATCCACAATGCGGGCCACAAAGCCGTCGATCATGTCGGGAACCTTATCGTATTCGTCAATGGCCACTTCAAGCTGCTCGACACGCTCGGGCTGCACGCCCAGACGGTTGAGCGTCTCGGCGATGTTTTCCTTGCGGCGATTGCAGATTTCCGATCCCTTGACGAAGTGGCACTGGTAGTCGTCGCCGTATTTGCAGCCCAACAGCATGACCCCGTCAAAGCCTTTGGACATGGCGTCGGATACCCATATGGCATTGACCGATCCCAGGCAACGGACGGGAATGACGCGCGCGTACGGGCTCCAGGATTTGCGACGCATGGCCGCCATATCCAGCGCGGGATAGGCATCGTTCTCGCAGGCCAGGATCAGAATGCGCGGCCCCTCCGTCTGGAAATCCTTGGGCACCACAACTTCGCGGATCATGGAACCGATCTGATCGATGTTGTAGTTGGCGAAGGAAATGACGCGTTCCGGACAGGCTCCGAAACAGGTGCCGCAACGGCGGCAACGCGCCGGATTGGGCTTGGGCGTGCCTTTCTCGTCATCGTCCAGCGCCCCGAAGGGACATTCTTCCGTGCAGCGTTTGCACTGGGTGCAGCGCACGAAGTTGAATATGGGGTAGGAAAGATCGCCGGAGCGAGGATGCACAGCCACGCCGCGCGTGGCCGCCTCAATGCACTGAATGGCCTTGAGGGCCGCGCCCGCGGCGTCTTCGGCGCAAGCGTCCATGGTCATGGGCTGACGCACGCACCCGGCGGCGTATACGCCCGTGCGCCGGGTTTCATACGGGAAGCAGATATAGTTGGAATCCGTAAAACCGTCGAAGAGATCCAGATCCGGGAAATCCGGCCCCTGACGATAGGCGAACTGCACCACGGCGTCCTTGGCCGTGGTAGGCACGATGCCCGTGGGCAGCACGACCATATCCACTTCCACATCGAAGTCCATGCCCAAGAGCGTGTTGGCGCAGGACACCTTCAGCGCGTCCCCGGACCTGGCGATGTCGGTCACGTCGGCCTTGGTCATCATGATGCCCAGGCGGTTCTGCGCATGCTTGTAGTAACGCTCCAACAGGCCCTGCACCACCATATCCTTGTACAGGATGAACACCTGCGCGCCGTCGAACTTGTCGCACACCGCGTTGGCCAGCCGCAGGGCGGCCACGCCGGATACGGAGTTGGAGTACCCCAGATGTTTGATGCTTTCCAGATCCTGCTTGACGAACGCGGGCGTCTCCGCCTCGCCTTCCGCGGGTGCGGCCGCTTCGGGTTTTTCTTCCGCGGCGGCTTCAGCGGCGGCAGCGGCCTGCGCTTTGGCGGCTTCTTCGGCCAGCGTGGTATCCAGCACAAAGGCCACGCGCTTGGCGTCCATCTTGCCTTCGCGCAGCATTTTGCCGAATTCGCCAGCCGTCACCACGCCGGGCAGTTTTCCGTAGCCCATGGGCTCCAGATACTTGCCCGCCAGCGGCGTCCAGCCCGTGGACAGAACCACGGCTCCCACCTGCACCTGCTCCTCGCCCTTGGCGGTGGCGATGGTGGCGGTGAATTCGCCCGGCTGGCCTTCCAGCCTGGCGATGGTGGATGAGGTGTATATGGTGATCAGCTTGTTGCTCTTGACCTGGGCAATCTTCGCTTCCAGACCGGATTCCTGAGGCTCGGTCCAGGGCGCGGACAACGGCGTCGCTGTGGGAATGTTCTGCACATGCCCGCCCATGGTGGCGCTTTTTTCGACGATCACCACTTCATACCCGGTCTTGGCCACTTCCAGGGCCGCATGCAGCCCTGTCCAACCGCCACCGAGCACCAGCACGCGCTTGACGCCTTCCACGGCGGCCCCTTCCGGCAGCGTGGATTTCTGGAGTTTGACCACGCCCATGTTGACATAGTCCTGGGCCATGGCGACCAGCAGTTCCGGAGCCGCCCCCGCGGGCGCGGCCGAACCGTCGGGATTTTTATACGCCAGCACGCACTGTTCGCGCAGGTTGACGCGTTCCACCTGAATGCCGGGGAACTGATACAGATTCCAGTCGTAGCGGGGCGAGCAACCGCACACCAGCACGCCGTCAAGACCCTGGGCCTCAATATCGGCCTGAATATCGGCCTCGGCGTTGGCCAGCACGGGATAGACTTTCACCACGGGGGCGAAGTCCCCCCATTTTTTGCTCACGCCGTCGGCCAGCGCCTGCACGTCAAGGCCGCCGCCGATGTTCTGTTGGTCAAAATAGACGCCAATCTTGGTGGCCATGCCGCCTACCTCCCTTTCACCGTTTGCACAGCTTTCAACGCAGCCGCTGTTCCCGACTGCGCGGAGCGCATCACATCCAGGGGCATACGGGCACACCCGGCGGCAAAGATGCCCGCCTCCTCGCCGCCGCAGATGAAGCCGTCTTCATCCACGGACACGGGAAGGGGCAGCGTTTCGCCGGACAGTGTGGGCTGCATGCCTGTAGCCAGCACGACCAGGTCGTAGGCCAGGGTGAGTTTTTCGCCGCGCACGGCGTCTTCCACGGTCAGCACAGGATTGCCCGTGGCCGGATCGTCCTGCACGTCGGCCACTTTGCCCTTGATGAACCGAACATTGGGGGAGGCTTTCACCTTTTCCAACACGTTCATGTACCGACCGGGAGTACGCAGATCAATGTAGAAGATGGTGATTTCCGCATCAGGATACTGCTCGGCCACATACAGCGACTGTTTGAGGGAGGCCATGCAGCAGATGTACGAGCAGAAATTCAGGTGATTCTGATCCCGCGATCCGGCGCACTGCACAAAGGCCACCCGTTTGGGAGCGCGGCCGTCGGCGGGACGGACGATGTGGCCGCCCGTGGGGCCACAAGGCGAAGCCAGGCGCTCCATCTGCATGTTGGTGATGCAGTTTTTCACGGAACCCGCGCCCAGATTGGTGAGATTGGTCACGTCGTAGGGCTTCCAGCCTGTGGCCACGACAATGGCCCCGACGCCCAGCTCTATAGTCCGGGGCTGCTCGTTGAGATTGATGAACTGGTTGCCCGCAAGCCTGACCGCGTCGGTTTTGGACAGCGCCGCCGGGTCCAGCACATACCGTCCGGGGAAAGCGAAAGGCATGGAACGGTACAAGGCCTTGCGCTTGCCCAGCCCGAATTCAAATTCGCTGCAGACCTCTCCTTCCAGCGTGGAAGCCAGCAAACCGAAATCCACATTCTGCGGCGCGGTATAGCGGGGGCTGATGCGCACCTTGACGGTGTAATCACCCTTCTGGCCCGTAAGACCCACCACTTCGGCCTGAGTGAAGAATTTGATGCGAGGGTTTTTCCTGATGCGCTGGAACTGGATTTCCAGACCGCAGGAGGGGGGACAAAGTTTGGGGAAATATTTGTTGAGTTGAGCTACGCGACCGCCCAGAAAAGGCGTTTTCTCGACAATATAGACGTCATAGCCCAGTTCCGCCGCTTCAATGGCGGCAGTAAGACCTGAGAAGCCGCCGCCCACGACGAGTATGGAGTTGGACATCCTGGATATCCTCCCTGCGTTAGTGCTCCCACACTGATTTGGAGGCTGGACGCCGCTTCGCGCAGGACCTCCAGCGTCCGAATCAGTGTGGAAGAAAAAAGGGGCGACCGCGACGGGCGGTCGCCCCAGACTTTTTCCGGCCGACGACTAGTCGGGGATGATCTGATAGTAAGGCTTCTTGAAGATCTTGGTCTCGCCGGTGGCGGGATCATACTTCGAGTTCACGAAGCACTTCCACTTGGAATCGTCGATGCCCAGGAAGTCGGCCCTGTAGTAGAAGCCGGGGTAGCGGGATTCTTCGCGGAAGGCGATGTGCTGCATGTGCAGGCGCACGGTCCACAGGCGATGGTAGTTTTCCCAGCAGCGCAGCAGTTCGTGCAGGTCGCGGGCGGCCAGCTTGTAGGAGTCTTCTTCCATCATGCCCAGCAGATGGAAGCCGGTGTCCAGCAGGGCCTTGGAGGTGGTGTAGTAGTTGGACACGCCGCCGCCGTATTCGTCGGTGCACTTCACAAGACGCATCATGAAGTTTTTCGGCGTGATGTAGTTGGGGTTGACCACCGGGTCGGTGGAAGCGGCCTTGCCTTCCAGGAAGTTGTAGTACGGACGATAGATCAGCTTGGCCAGCTCGTCGGCGCTTTCCTTGAAGGAAGGTTTGAAGTCCTTGTGGTCCACGCACCAGCGCACCATCTGCTTGCCGGCGATGCGGCCTTCAGCATGGGAACCGGAGGAGAACTTGTGGCCGGAAGCGCCCACGCCGTCGGCGCAGGTGAACAGGCCTTCAACCGTGGTCATGCGGTTGTACACCTTGCCGTTGGAAGCCTTGATTTTGTAGTCGTCAGGCACCCACGCTTCGTCGGGACCGGACACCCAGATGCCGCAGCAGCCGGAGTGGGAACCGAGCAGGTAAGGTTCGGTGGGCATGATTTCCGAGCCGCGTTCTTCGGGCTGGATGTTGGAGGCCGCCCACAGGTTGGCCTGACCGACGCACATGTCGAGGAAGTCTTCCCAGGCTTCGGACTCAAGGTCTTTCTGCTGTTCTTCGTTCAACGTGGCGAAGGTGTTCTGCAGAGCGGTCTTGGTGTCCATGTAGATGGGACCGCGACCTTCGCGCATTTCGCGAAGCATCATGTGGTTGCGCAGGCAGGTGGGAATGACTTTGCCCTTGGCGTAGCCGCGCTCTTCATAGGGTTTGAGCATGGCGGCGTTGGTGGCGCAGTAATCTTCACCCTTGGAGTTGGTGGCTTTGGCCTTGAACAGCAGGAACCACGCGCCGACCGGACCGTAACCGTCCTTGAAGCGGGCGGGCACGAAACGGTTTTCCATCATGGTCATTTCGGCGCCGACCTGAGCGCACATCGTGTAGGTCGAACCGGCGTTCCACACGGGATACCAGGCGCGGCCCATGCCTTCACCGGTGGAACGGGGGCGGTACACGTTCACCGCGCCGCCGGCGGCCACCATGATGGCGTTGGCTTTGAAGATGTGCACTTCGTTGGCGCGCAGGTTGAAGCCCACGGCGCCGGCGATGCGGTTGGGGGTATTGGCGTCAAGCAGCAGCTTCACGATGAAGATGCGCTCCATGATGCGGTCTTCGCCCAGGGCGTTCTTGGCCGCTTCAGCCACGATGCATTTGTAGGATTCGCCGTTGATCATGATCTGCCAGCGGCCGGAACGCACAGGCTCGTCGCCCTTGCGCAGGGATTTGCCGGCGGCCTTGGCGGCGGCGCCGTTCAGATTGTGGCCGTTTTCGTCCTTGATCCAGCAGGGCAGGCCCCAATCTTCGAACAGATGCACGGAGTCGTCCACATGCCGGCCCACGTCGAAGATCAGGTCTTCGCGAACCAGACCCATCAGGTCGGTACGGACCATGCGCACATAGTCGTCGGCGTTGTTTTTGCCGAGATAGGTATTGATGGCGGACAGACCCTGCGCCACGGCGCCGGAACGTTCAAGGGCGGCCTTGTCGCACAGCATGATTTTCAGATTGTGTTTTTCGCCCCAGCGCACCGCTTCATAGGCGGTGCCGCAAGCACCCATCCCGCCGCCAACGATCAGCAGGTCAACGTCGTGCTCTTTCACCACCGGTTCGGCGATGGCGACACCCTTGTTCACTTCCTTGGAAGGAATCATCGGCATAGTCTTATCTCCTTGCTCGCACTTGAGCTGTCATGCAATGAGCCTAGCGGCCCTGTTCCATTTCCGTAACGGTCTTGCCGGCATCAGTAACTTCGAACTTCTTGTTCAGCACTTCCTGAGGAGTGGCCAGCTTTTCTTCGGTGAACAGAAGTTCGTCGTCCAGGTTGGCGCCTTCGGGACGGCCGTCATAGGGCTTGATGGAACCTTCAGCCGTGGTGCGGATGGGGAATTTGAAGCGTTTCACGCTGCCGTTGCGGAATTTGACCGTCCACATGATGGAGTCGGCCGAACGCATGGGGATGCAGGTACCGCCCATGGGCGCGAAGTCGGCGTACGGACGGGCCGTGATAGCGCCCTGCGGGCAGATTTTCACGCAGGAGTAGCATTCCCAGCATGCATCAGGTTCCTGGTTGTAGGCCTTCATTTCCTCAGGGTCGAGGATCATGAGGTCGTTGGGGCAAATGTACATGCAGGCAGTCTTTTCGCCACCCTTGCAGCCGTCGCATTTGGACGGATCGACAAACGTCGGCATACGTATCCTCCAACTCTTAAAGTGTTGAACGGGCTTTATACATCCGGCAGAAACACCCGCCGGCGGAGCCTAAAAAGGCAGGCAGTACCCCCGCCTTTTATCGCCTCCGCCCCCGGCGCCGCGCGTACCCCCGCGCTTGCGCGGAAAATAACAAGCAGGATACCTTTTCGTCAAGCCTCTCATGCAAAATTTCACAAGACGTGCGGAAACTGAGATGGCGCATGTCCGTTCATACCGCATTTGTCCGGTTGCGTCCAGCCCCATGTGTCATTTTCCTCTTTTTCCTTATATCCCCGTCGCCTCCGGACGCACGGCGGCAAGCCTTCATTGCAGCGCCCGCCCAGTGACGGGATCTCCGCGGGAATCGTCCCGAAAGCACCTCTTCCGCCCCTTGCCTCGCCGCCGTTTTCAGGCTACCAACCCCGCAATACGTGTTTCCGGCCCTTAATGACAAGTCATACAGCCGGTTTCCCCTGACGCCGCCTCGCAGGCCTCGGCAGGAGGTTCGGGCGGACAGTGTTTCCTTCGCGGAACGTCGGTTCGCCCCCCTACCGGCTTCACCGCGCTTCCGGCCTTCCCCGCTCCTCCGGGGAAAGTTCGCGGATCGCAGAGGAATCTTTACATGAGCAACGACAACGACACCCGAACTCCGCGCCCCGACAGCGGGGAACAGCCGCGGCATGACCGCGAACGCTCCTTCCCTCCGTCCGGCGACGCCCGCTCCCCGCACGACGACGCTCCGAGGTCGTTCCGGAGAGACGGCGATCGGCGACCCCGTCGCGACGACGACAGGCGTTCCCGCGGCACATCTCTTCTGGATGCCGTCATGGATCTGGACAGGGACATTCTCAAACTTCTGGCGCGGCGGTCCAATCTTTTGGAGCGTCTGCGCGGCCGCCGGGAGCGGATGGACGCCGGGGACGAGAAAATACTCCGCGCCGCCTGGGAAAAAGCCGCGGGCCGCATGAGCCGCGATGCCCGACTGACCCGCCAGATGTTCGCCCTGCTGCAGGAGGTGGAATTTCTGCCCCGTCCTGTGGAAGGCGAGGAGCGCCGCCCGGCCTTCAACCTGGCCCCGGTACGGAAGCCTGCGGATCTGCGCATGACCGCGCCACCGGCCTGCCGCCGCAGCCGCCTGTATCTGATGCTGGCCGCCGTGGCCGGTTGCGCCTGCCGCATTTCCCCGAGTCTGCTCAACGACCCGGCTGTGGAATGCGTCAAAATGCTCAACCAGTGCGGCACGTCCGTGGCCTGGGACGAGAACGGCGCATTGCGCGCCCGCGAGGGCGGCGGCCTGACCCTGGCCGACAAAGTCATCTTTGTGGGCGACGACGCTCTCAATTTCCATCTGCTGCTGGGACAGTATGCGGGACGTCCCTCGCGCGCCAAATTCACCGGGGACTCCACCCTCAAACTGGCGGATTTCTCCGCGTTGCGCCGCTTTCTGCCCCGCCTGGGAGCCCGCCTGACCAATGTGGTCCCCAAATCCGACGGCCTGCCCGTGCGGCTGGAATGCTCCGGCATCCTGCCCGACAGGGTGGAGGTGCCCGCCGATCTGTCCGTCGACGCCGTTACGGGACTGCTGCTGGGCGCGCCCTTCTGGGAGCGTCCCGTGACGTTCAACCTGTCGACGCATCCGGGATTTCAGGATATTCTGGCGGAGGCCGTGGCCGTGCTGCGGGACTGCGGCGCGAACATTTCCGTTGATGACGCCCTGATCCGCGTCACGCCGGGCACGTTGCGCGTGCCCGCGGAACCCGCATTGGACATGGAGCTGACTCTGGCCGCCACGCTGCTGGCCCTGCCGGGAGCGGCCGGCGGCGAAGTGCGGCTGGCCGGGCGTTGGCCCGCCTGCGCCGCGGCGCGACAACTGTTGACGCTGCTGGAACAGGCAGGCGTGCGCACGGAATGCGCGGACGGGGAAATCCGCGCCGCGCGGGCGGGACAATCCGCCGCGATCCCGCTGGATGCCTCGGCGCTGCCGGAACGCTTCGCGCCGCTGGCGTTGGCCTGCGCCGCCCTGCCCGCCCTGCGGCAACGCGAAGGCCGCATGCCGTTGCTGCCTTCGGCGGCAGATCCTGTCGAAGTGGAAAGCTTTCTGCGCCATGTAGGGTTGGAGGTTGACGACACGGGACGCTTATGCCTCTCCGCGGACGGCGAACAGCCGGAACATGCCCGGGGGCTTCAGAACGCGTGGACGGCTCCGTCCCCGGCCTGGGCCATGGCTCTGGCGCTGACCGCCTATGCCCGCCCCGGCCTCAAACTGGCCAATCCCGGCGTCATGACCACGCTCTATCCCGGATTCTGGGCGCTGTACAACGCCCTGCCCTGCCCTGATCTCAAACGGAACATCACGGAGCCTGTCCATGAAAAACCTGTCAGACGACGCATCATTGCCGGAAGCCATCCCGGAACTGGAAGCGGAGATAACGACGATTGACGCCGCCCTGGACGAACTCGACGTGTCTCTGCGGCAGTTGATGGCCGCGGAAGATCCGGCGGCGGGCCTGTTCCGCGCGCAGGAAATCCATGCCCTTCGGCAACGAAAGCTGATGCTGGAAACGCGCAAAGAGCTGCGCAAGGTACGCATCCGTCGTCAGCTCCGGGAAGGCGGCGCAGTGCTTCATCAGGGCTGGCCCTCATGAAAACGCCGTAGTGTGCGGCGCTAGTACACAGAAACATTTAAAGTTTCTGTGTACTAGCCGCCATGCGAGAGCATGGCGCGGCGGCATAGTCGCCGTGAATAAGCTGAAAACCACGTTTTTCGGCGAATGATCTTGACGCAAAATACGAAGTATTTTGTGTTATGCTGTACTAGTCCTGCACGAAGATGATATGCCTGGCCATCAACGGATTGCCCTCGGCATCCACGGCCGTAATCACGTATTGGTACGAGCGCTCGGCGTCCGCGGGCGGGCAAGGCCCCATATAGTGCTGCATCAGCGCGCCTTCCGGAATCACGCCGGTGCCGTCGTTCTTCCAACTGCCGCCGCCGTGAAACTTGCGGGAATCGGATCTGTCCTCAAGGCGTACTTCAAAGCGATCCGTGGCGGCCGGATAGTTGACAACATCAATTTCAGGGGAAATACGAGAGCAACGGTGCACGGCTCTCAAAGCGACGGTGGCGTCCATTCCATCGGATTCTCCCGCCTGCCGGGAACCGCAGCCCGGCAAAAGAAGCAGTATGAAAAACAAGGGTAACAAGCGCATCAGCTTCCTCCAACTTCATCAAATACCGACCCAGACTTATTCTCGTAAACCATCCTTGCCGTAAAGGCAATCCATACTCAGGAGCAGGCAACATGACAATTCTTTCACAGCAGGTGGCAGGGTATCTCACATGTTCTTCCTGGATCAGGCGCATGTTCGAAGCCGGCGCCGTGCTCAAACAGCAATACGGCGAAGACGCCGTCTGCGACTTCAGCCTGGGCAATCCCGATCTCCCCGCGCCGGCCGCCGTGGAACAAGGGCTGCGCGCCCTGGCCGACAAAGCCGGAGAGCCCTTCGCGTTCGGCTATATGGCCAACGGCGGTTTTCCCTGGGCGCGCCGGCAGCTGGCCGCCCATCTGTCCAAAGAACAGGCGGTGACGCTGAACGCCGAAGACGTCATTCTGACCTGCGGCGCGGCCGGGGGACTCAACGCCTTCTTCCGCACCGTGCTTGATCCCGGCGAGGAAGTGCTGGCCTTTGCTCCGTACTTCGTGGAGTACGGATTTTATACCGCCAATCACGGCGGCGTGTTCCGCACGGTGCCTTCCCAGCCCGAAACCTTCGCTCCGGATCCCGAGGCACTGGAGGCCGCCATCACGGAAAAAACGCGGGTGCTGCTGATCAATTCCCCACACAACCCCACAGGCGTAGTCTACGACAAGGCGCAGTTGACGGCGCTTGTCGATGTGCTGGAACGGCAGTCGCGCCGATACGGCCGTCCCATCTGGCTGGCGGCGGACGAACCGTACCGTTTTCTGGCCTACGACGGCGTGGAGGTGCCCTCGGTCCTGCCGCTGTACCCGTATTCCGTGGCCATAAGCTCCTTTTCCAAAAATCTTTCCTTGCCCGGAGAACGGCTGGGGTATGTGGCGCTCTCCCCGCGCATGGAGGAACGCGCCGCATTGATGGCCGGTCTGACCCTGTGCAACCGGATTCTCGGCTTCGTCAATCCGCCGGTGGTGGGGCAGTATCTCATGGCCGCCGCGCTCGGTTCCCAGGTGGACGTGGGCGTCTACGCCGCACGGCGCCAGGCCATGGCCGAAGTGCTGGAAAACGCCGGATATGAATTCCAAAAACCCGCGGGCGCGTTCTATTTCTTCCCCAAGGCTCCCGGCGGAGATGACGTGGCTTTCGTGGGTCGCCTGCAGGAAGAACGCGTGCTGGCCGTTCCCGGATCGGGCTTCGGGTGTCCCGGCTATTTCCGTTTGGCCTTCTGCGTGGGCGAAGAGGTCA